>NJEG01000003.1 GCA_002254565.1 Candidatus Altarchaeales archaeon ex4484_2
AATACTGTGTGGGTTGGCGTGAATGATTCATCCGGTGCCTGGGTTGTTGATTCAGTGAATTTTAGTGTGGACTCCCAGCCGCCGCAGGTTACTCTTCTGTCGCCGGCTGACGGGTCAGTTGATGCAGACACTAACGTGGTGTTCAGGTACACGGCCAGCGATACAGTGGCTTCGCAATTAAACTGCACCCTGTACCATAATGTCTCAGGCATCTTCACCGAAAACGGAAGCCAGCTGATCAGTTCAGGAGCAACGGGTTCGTTCACACGAAACAATCTCCCCGACGGAGGCATTGTATGGAATATACTGTGTGACGATAGCTATCACACAGCCTATGCGACGGGGAACTGGAGTTTAACAATCAATTCCTCAGCCGTAGACCTGTACCTGGGTTCCGGGGACATAGTTTTCAGCAACGACAACCCGACGGAAGGGAATAATGTAGATGTGACTGTGACTGTGCATAACGGCGGGGTGGGCAGCTACAGCAGCTTTCAGGTCCGGTTTCTGGTGGATAACGTAACCCAGGATACTAACACGATGTCTGTTGGCGGCGGCGCAACAAACTCTACAGCATTCACGTGGACTGCTGTGAAAGGGGATCATACGGTAACAATAGCGGTAGACCCGCTGAATGCAGTCTCTGAATTAAATGAGTCAAACAACAACGCCTCCCGGGGTATTATTGTGTCAGGTGCAGGGTCACCTGATGAGGACATGTTTATTTCTGTGGAAGGGGACTGTGTGAATGAATCAGTAACAATATCTCTGGAGGATGATACAGGTGATCCATTGGAGGATGTGCACGTGGAGGTCTATTATGATGGAGGGGAGGTGTTTGATGACTACACGGACGGCAGCGGAGAGGTTTCTTTTGTTCCTGAATCAGCTGGCAGCTACGATGTGGATGCAGAGAAAACAGGATACAGTGATGTGAGCGATTCATTCACCATAGACCTCTGTGTGTCCTGCACGGACGGCGTTCAAAACCAGGATGAGACAGACATAGACTGCGGTGGAAGTATTTGTCCTGCGTGCGAAGACGGCGGAGGATGTATGGTGGACGAGGACTGTGTCTCGGGTTGGTGCTTTAACGGCAGTTGTCGGACGAGCACCTGCGTGGATGGCATACAGGGGCCAGCTGAGGTAGGTGTGGACTGCGGGGGGCCATGCCCGCCCTGCGGATCATGCAACGACAGCATCCTGAACCAGGATGAAACTGACGTAGACTGTGGTGGAAGCATCTGTCCGCCTTGTGGGGATGGAGATGGTTGTTTGGTGGATGAAGACTGTGAATCCGGTTACTGCTATAATGGAACCTGTATGACCCCCACATGCTTTGACGGAATAATAAACCAGGATGAGACTGACGTGGACTGCGGCGGCTTAATCTGTCCGCCGTGCGGGGACGGAAGCGATTGCAGTGTTGATGCTGACTGCGTGAGCGGGTACTGCTACAATGGCACCTGTGTAACTCCCTCCTGCTTCGATGGAATAATGAACCAGGATGAGTCAGGCGTGGACTGCGGAGGAAGCTGCGTCCCCTGTCACTGTTTTAATGGTTTATTGGATGAGGATGAATCAGGTGTGGACTGCGGAGGAAGCTGCCCCCCATGCGGCTGCTTCAATGGTTTATTGGATGGTAATGAGTCAGATGTGGACTGCGGCGGAAGCTGTCCACCGTGTGGAGACGGAAACAGTTGTGTGGTGGACTCTGATTGCATAAGCGGCTGGTGTTACTATGGAGTTTGTGAAACCCCCTCCTGCAGCGACGGATTCACTAATCAAGGTGAGGAGGGTGTTGACTGCGGGGGACCCTGTTTACCATGTCATTGCTTTAACAGGGTGCGGGACGCGAACGAGTCAGGTGTGGACTGCGGCGGAGAATGCCCCCCATGCAGGAAGGTTGCTTTGGTTGTTAATGTAACTGAAGGAAATCTGAGTTTTAATAAGACCATAACCCTGAATGTAACGCCCCTGTGCCTTAATATGCGGCTTGATAGAGGCGAATCAGATATCGATTGCGGCGGACCCTGCCTGCCTTGCATGGACGGGAGGAATTGTTCCCTGAACTCAGATTGTGTGAACGGCTGGTGTTACTATGGAGTGTGCAGGTCCTCTTTCTGTGATGACCTGTTGCTGGGTCCGTTGGAGGAAAAAATTGACTGCGGCGGACCCTGTGATGCTTGCCCCTATCTGAAGCTCGAGGAAGAATATGTTGCAGGCGAAAACGTTTCCTTGGTGGTTATTAATCCAAGGAAGGGTTTGCTTGTGAAAATAATTCATCTCGGTGATGGCTATGAGATTGTTAATGTCTCCGGCTTCGGTTTATCGAGTTACTGGGTTATGTCGTATGTGTTTAATCGGAGCGGTGTTTATTCAGTTGATTTGATTGGTTATGGATTTGTTGGGTATGATTCAAGGGAGGTTCGTGTGCGTAGCCGGAGTGTATTTGTTCTACCCACGCTGCCTGCTGTGAGCGAGGAGGCAGTACGCAGTCTGCTGGTTCCCCTACTGGTGTTGGCTGCGATACTGCTTTATTTTATGGGCAGGAGGAAGGATGTTGTTGCTGATGGATCTGGGTTACAGGGTTTGGTTGATTCAGGCAGGATTAAGAGCTATGGCAGAGTATACACCACCTATGAGGTTGCGGGCCGGTTCCCTGATGTTGATAACCTGGAGGTTATGGAATTATCTGAGGCTGAGGTTGATCGAGCAGAGGATCTGGTTGAGAGATTTGATGTGTCTCTTGATGAGGCGAGGTTGTTGGTTCTCTGTAATAAGTTGAGGGCGAAAACGTTTTTTGTCAGAGGTGATTTCCCGGAGGAGGTTGATGGCATGGTCAAGAGCGTTAGGGTTGTGAGAGCAGGTAGCGGTCCGGGGGATTACATGAAAATAGGTGATGAGGTCTCTGGCAAAAGAGACAGGGAATTAAGACAGGGGAGAGGGAGGAGAGGGGGGGAAGCTGAGGGTAAGATGAAGGGGAAGCAGAAGCAATAGCGGAGCATGTAGGTGGATAGAACAAATCCCGGGTAGATAATTCAGTCTTTTTAAGTCCTGTATCCAATAGTTATACTTATTTATAAGTTGGTTGATTAAATAAAAAAATGAAAAAGCTGTCTGTGTTGTGTTTTTTAGTGCTCTTGTTGTCCTCTCACGCGTATGCCAGGTACATCACGGACATTGAAACAGACCCTGATGAGATAGAGCCTGGTGATAGCTTCTCTGTTATTGTGGAATTGAAAAGCACTAACTGGGCTAAAACCGTCAACTTCTATCTGGATGATATCTTATTCGACTCCAGGAATCTGGGAAGCGATGAAAAAAAAGTGGAGAGCATTGAATGGGACACCGGTGATAAGGGAACAGAATGTGGACCACATCAGCTAACAATCCAGATAACGAGAAGAACAGGGGAGATAGTAGAAAACGAGACCATGAAGATAGATGTAGGTAACGTGCCATCGCTCGAGTTCTACCCGGATAAACCCAACCCCGATAAAACGATTACACTCAAATTCACGGATAAAAAAACGGGTGAGGGCATAACTAACGCTAACATCAAAATCACCAAGCTCAGGGATATTGATGATATAGAATACACTGGAAAAACAAACGCCCAAGGTGAGATGTCTTTCACCACAAGTAAGCTGGGTGAATACAGGATGGAGATGGAATCCAGAGAGCACTGCATATCCAGAAACTTCTGGATTAAGAAGAATATGCTAACCGACGGACCCCACCCAGAGAAGCCGGTTGTTGGTAGCTTAATAAGCTTTGCCGTGCCCCCAGGCGTGGGTGTGAAGGTAGCAGACCACACGGGCAGGATAATCAAAACAGCTTCTACTAGCATAACAGGGGGGGTTAATTTCACACTAAATCAGGCAGGTAACTATACTGTGATTATTGGAGAGATAAGCACGGAATACTGGGGGAAGAATGTAAGCTTCAGCGTGTACGATAAACTCACTCCCTCAATAGAGGTTTCCCCGGACAAAGCAGTAGTTAGCTCACCTATCAAGTTATATGTTTCAGTACCGGGGCAGCCCCTTGATCCTATTGGAGGATTGGAGGTGGAGGTGAAAAAACCAACGGGGGAGAAAAGCATTTACCTAGCAGACGAGGAGGGTTTTGTGGAATTCACCCCGCTTATAGTTGGAGAGTATATTGTGAAGATTGAGCGAGAGGATTTGAGGACTGTAACCAAGAGTATCAACGTCTTAAACTCCTTTAACGTGGACTTGGTGGGTGGGGAGTTCATGGTAAATGAAAAGATTGATGTTGTGGTAAAAGACCAGGGTAATGTTTTGGTGAATGATGTAAGTATTACGGTTGATGGGACCGGAGTAAGTGGTTTAACAAGTAGCAACGGCGGGTTTTGTTTCAATATTACGGGTATGGGAGAATACCTGTTGAGCGTGACCAAGGAAGGTTTCTGGCCTGCACAGGAGAGATTTAATGTCACAGGTTATCTCTTCATTAATCTGAGCAGGGATGAGATTGAGATCGGAAACAGTGTTGAGATACACACCTACGACGGGGATGGTGTTGAGGTTGGCGCTGAATTAACATCCCTGACTCCAGACAAAAGAACAGTAGAGATATCAGAGAACATATACACTCCAGGGGAGGTTGGTGATTACACCATAAAAGCATCCAAGAGGATGTACAAGGATGCTCAATCGAAGTTGGTTGTTTACCCGCATGATATTGAGGTATATAGCAACGTAAGCGATAACATCCTGACTATCAGGATTGAAAGTCAGAATAATCCAGTGGAAGGGATGTCTGTTTTACTTGAAACATCTGATGGGACCATAGATCTGGTAACTAATTCAGAGGGCATGGCAGAGTATAGATTCAAGGATGCTGGCGTGGTTACCGTAAACGCAAACCTTGTAGATGGCATAAGGAACTACAGGACAAAGAGTGTGAGCTTTAGAATCTACAGGGAATATGATTACATGGTTCTTGTGCTGGTTATAGGCATGATTGTGGCCGTGACAATAGCCTGCTTAATACTTGTGAACAAAAGCAGCCAGAGTATTCCTGAGGAAAAAACAAAGAAGGAGGATACCTTGGAAAGAGAGAAAAGCAAAAGCCGGCTTTCAAAGGTTTAGGGAATTTTTATACCAGTCATCAATAAGTTAACATGAATCCTAAATTAGTTCTTGTTGTTTTTTGTTTGGCTATTTTGTTGAGCACAGTCCACGCAGAGCATGTGGATATTGATGGAATCGTTGTGGAACTCTCAAAAGATGCTAACAACAGCGCATCATCCCTTACCATAAAGCCAGGGGAGGATTTCAACGTGCACACCATCCTGAAGAACGCGGACAGGGATGGTGATAGTGTTGAAGTTTATCTTAGGATATACATTAATGACGTTCTGGTATATGATAGGGGTAAATACATAAACACGAATGAACTGGAAGACTACGAGCTTGTTGTCTCCTCAGACAGGTTTCTCAGCGTATGGGAGAAAACCTTCATGGGATATGAATGCAAAACCAGTGAAGTGAAGGTTGAGGCCTACGGGGATGTGCCCAATAACGTTGACACAGCAGAACTAAAAATTGAGGGTGTTAAATGGTTTGATGAAGCAAGGGTTATTCCGCCGGACCCTGATAAAAACGACCTTATATTCGTTTACGTCGAGGACTGGTTAAATGAAAGCGATATTGATGACTTTAAAGAAGGTGCTGAGCCGCTGGAGGATGCCTATGTCAAGGTTATTAACCTGGGAGAGAACCAGCAGTGGGATGAAAGCGATGACTTCGACGGCTTCAGGACAGACGATGACGGTTTTGTTAGGTTAACACTATCCAAGCAGAGGGAGTTCCAGGCAGACCCCTACGGCGAATATCTCGTATTGATTCTGGAGAAGAAATCGGGCAAAGACTATGGGGAATACTGTAGATTCGAGCACAGCTTCACCATAGGACACTACATAAACATAAGCATTGAACCAGAGAATCCGAAAGAGGGTGAACCTATTAAGGTGAAAGTACTGGATGATGAGAATGTTAGCGTGCCTTTCGTCCTTTTAACTGTCAGCGGACCGCAGGGGATGGTATTGCAGACAACAACAGACGAAAACGGCGAGGCAACATTAACCATAAACGGCAGCGGCATACACAGCATAAATGCCCTAAGAGAGGGTTGTGAGGAATGCGCTAACTCTGTATCCAGGTGGTTTGAGGTCATAGGCAAAGGGAAACTACAACTGGATATCAGCCCAAAAAATGTGGAAGTAGGAAATAACGTGATTATGGAGGTATCCAACGATAAAGGAGAGAAGATATGTGAAGCTAATGTGACCATAGTACTCCCCAACGGCACATCAGTCATGGGAGACAGCACCAACAGATACGGGTTTTCAAATTATATACCAAAGGAACCGGGGGAATACATTGCCCTAGTTGAAAAAACCACCTACCGTAAGGTAACAGAAAGCTTTAGAGCCTTCAACTTGTTCAGGATGGATATACCTGGGGAAATCCGGATAGGTGAGGAACATAATGTCACTGTTAGAAACCAGATGGGTGAGCCGGTATCTGAAACGGATGTTTTCATAGAGAAGCTTAACACATCCAAGCTGGATTTAACCGTTGAAGAGCTGTATGAAAGCTTTCTGAACTACACCACCTCACCGAATGAAACCAGCCCCTATTATAATATCTCCCAGATCGAAACAGACATGAACGGATCATTTAATCTCTTGCTGGATGAGAATGGATTTTATAGGATTGGCTTCAGCAAGAATGACTACATGAACAAAACAGTGAGGGTAACGGCCGTTAATCAGCTAAGCCTGCAGCTTAGTTCCCAGAAGAGTGGTATGGGGGAAAGCATCACATTATCCGTATTTGACCTGGGTGATAATCCACTGAATGCGTCGATAAAAATCAATGACCCACGAAACAAGGTCGAGATAGTAGAGGGTAGCCTTTATGAATACACCCCACCTTTCCCAGGAGACTATGTTATAGAAGCCAGTAGGGAGGGTTATTCAACAGATGAAAAAAACCTCAGTGTTTCCCCTTATCCAGTGGATGTAGATGCTGAGGTGGAAGGCAACTACCTGGTTATAAAAGCAAAAAGCGGGGGTGAGCCATTAACTAACATCAAGATTGAAATAATCACCCCAGATAACAAGAGAGTTGACACCTACACCGACGAGGAAGGCATAGTTAACCTTGATTTGGCTGCTTTGGATCGGAGGGGGAATTTCACCCTCAGGGTGAGGAGTAGAAACTATGAGAGTAAAGAGATTGTGAAGGAGATAACCGGGTGGGGTGGATTTGATTTCATAGGATTGATTCCCTGGTTCATGGGGGGGGTGTTTCTGGCATTGATAAGCTTTCTGGGTTATAGGTTCTATGAAAAAAAGGAAGCCAGGAAGAGGATGAAGAGGCTTAGGAAGATTAGACGTCGGCGGTAGACACCAGAGAGTGTCTCTATCATTAAATATTTATATGGTGAGATACCTAATTCTTTATTGTATTATTTATCTAGTTGAGAAAATGAAACCTAAACACCTGTTAATCACTGCACTGGCTTTAACGGTTTTTATTGCAACAACCTGCTACGCAACCTCTGTTAAGTTGGATGATATGGGGGTTGAATTCCACTCGAACGGTGATGATAGTTTGGATATAGACGTGGGGGATGGATTCCAGCTTGATATTATATTAACGCCAGATGAAAACGAAAGCGATGTGGATATCAAGGTTGATGTATACTTCGACGATATCCTGGTCTTGGATGGATACAAAGAAGATAACGTTGATCTAGAGGAGGGTGTGGATTACACCATCTCACTTGATGAAGGAGACTTCGACAGTATCTGGGATAACCTCTTTTTGGGCTATGATTGCGGAGACCATGAGATTGAGGTGAAAGTCTACGATGACGTAGATGATGAGCAGGATACAGTCGACTTAGAGATTGAAGGTGATGAATTTAATACAGTAACCATCACACCTGAAAGCCCTGGCGTGGATGAGGAAATAACCGTCTATGTGGAGGATGAGGACGGAGATGAGATGGACCGGGCCTACATAAAGATATTCCACCTTGGAGATGACGAAACATGGGATGAAGACGACGAAGACACCTACGAGAGAACAGAATATGACGGGGAGGCGACATTCACCCTGGAAGATGAATTCGACCCGGCAATCGGAAGATACCTTTTTATTGTAGTGGAGAGCAGCGGTGGAGGCAGCTACTGTAGAGAGACAACCGAATTAAGTCTTAAAAAAGAGCTTGTAATAGGAGAGTTACCGCAGGAAATAAGAGCAGGGGAGGTGATGGAGTTAAAGATTCTGGACCCCAACGATAATCCCGTACCATACGCTGACGTTACCGTAAGCGGTCAAGGATTTAGCGAAACAAAATCCACTGACGGTAACGGATATGTATACTTCACAATCGAGGAAACCGGCGGTTATAGCATACTAGCCACAAAAACAGACTTTGATGACAGTCTCATTAAACACTTCACTGTGAAGCCACGAAGTGATATGAACATTGAGGTAGGTCCGGATGATGCCCTGGTCGGTGAACAGCTGACTGTGACAGTCTCATCCAGCGGTGAGGCGGTGGAGAGTGCTGAAGTCAGGATTAAGAAACCAGACGGTATCTTTGAGTCAACCAGGAGAACCTCATCTAGCGGCGTAATCACTTATATCCCACAGGCTGTTGGAGTCTATGAAATAGAGGTAAGTAAGGAAAGCTATGAAACCGCGGTAAAGAAACATGTTGTATCCGATGAATTTCAGGTGCAGTTGGAGGGCTCGGTTTTAATAAACGAAAACATCCCCATAACAGTAAAAGACCATAAAGGTAACGCTGTGAAGGATGCCATAGTATCCATCAGGGGAGTTAAGATTGCGCAGACAGATAGCTTGGGGAAAGCCTCTTTCGTAATCGAAAGCTCAGGAACATATACCGTTGGCGTAAGCAAAGAGGGTTTCAAGGAGTTCAGCAGGGAAATAACAGCTGAGGGAAGCCTTAAAGTGGAGTTAAGTAAATCAGAGATAGGCCTTGATGAAACAGTTACCATAACAGTGAAGGATATGAGAGACCAGGCTATTGAGGCTGAGATAACCATAGATGAACCTGATAGGGGAAGCACTATGGAAACAGCAAGCGAATTCACCTTCGCACCGGAAACAGCAGGTAAACACGAGGTTAGAGTAAACAGAAGAGGTTATAGTCCGTGTACCACGGAATTCACGGTCGAACCCTACCAGGTTAAGCTCTCATCTGAGGTATCAGGCAACTATCTCATCGTTATAGCAAAAAGAAACAATGAACCGGTAAGTAATCTTACTGTGTCAGTGACTCCCCCCAGCTCAGATGAGTTGTTCATGTACACGGACAGAAACGGAATAGCTAGAATGGATCTGGAGCAGCTGGGGGAGAAGGGGAATTTCACAATAACACTTGATGAAACAAACTACGAGTCAGATATCATAGTAAAGGAGATAACCGGGTGGGGGGGTGTTGATTTAGTGGGACTTATCATGTGGGTTCTGATAGCGTTTATTGTCATCTTGGCTGCTGCTATAGCCTTCGTGTACCTTAAGGGAAAAGATAAACTCCCTGCAAAAAAGGTGGGAAAAGTCCCGGATAGAAGAATGCCCGGTAAACGTGAGGGTAAAACCAGATTAGGTAAGGTTTAGCTTTAATTCATTTATTACCTCACTTTCTTATTTCTTATTTAATAGGATGACTAGATTATACACTAACATTATGGGTGTTTTCGCCCTCAAAAAGGGCCGGGTTATAGAAAAAAACCTGTTCCCTGAAAACCCTATGGAAATCGCAGACCGCATTACTGTTTTAGAGAAGTCTTTCTGCAGGGAGGAGGAGGAATTAATTCACAGGTTGTATGAAACAGGCAACATTGTTTTGGGTGTGAGAAACCCAAAAAGGTTCAGGGAACTTGACACTGGAGATATGGAGAATCTCAGGTTTGTTAAAGAACAAGATCCTGTGGATGATATGGTCATTGTCGCACAGATTGGCTTCAAGAGGAAGAAGTTTATGAGTCTTCTGTCACAGGTTAATCTGGAGATAACAAGAAGAAGGGTTCGGGAGGTGGAGAAAGACCAGCTTATCATACAGGCTGTGAACTCAATTGATGAACTGGAGGAGTCAGCGAACAAGTTAAGCAAGAGGCTTAGGGAGTTCTACTCTTATTGTTTCCCTGAGATGGATTACCTGGTTAAGAGTGATGAAACCTACGTTTCGCTGGTTGAGGGAGGTCTTGGGAATTTAGATGAGGTTCACCCTGATATGGCGAAGGGTATTAGAGAGTCCAGGAAAGAAACCCTTGGAGTGGATTTCTCTAAAGGGGATTATCTGGCTGTGAAAGCTCTGGCGAGATCCATATTGAAGTTGAACGAGACGAAATCTGATATCGAGTCATACATAGGGGATTCCATGAAGGAGATGTCGCCAAACCTTAATGAGCTGGCAGGCCCTCTTCTGGGAGCCAGGTTGATTTCTTTAGCAGGGAGCCTTAAGAGGCTTGCTAAGATGCCTGCATCCACCGTGCAGGTTCTTGGTGCGGAGGATGCGTTCTTCCGTTTTTTGAAGACCGGGAAGAAGCCTCCCAAGCATGGTATAATATTCACGTTACCTGAGATAAGGGGCGCTTCCATGAAAACGAGAGGTAAGATCTCCAGGAAATTCGCAGCTAAGCTGGCTATTGCTGCGAAAGCAGACTACTTTGGTAGTGATTTCATTGGAGATCAGCTCAGGGATGATTTTTTGAAAAAGATTAAGGATTTATGATGGACATGGAGGTTACCTCTGTAGGCGACATCAATGTGGATCTTGTTTGCTCTAATTTGGTGGATATGCCAGGGAGGGATTCACAGGTTCTGGTTGATGATTTGTTTATATCTTCAGGCGGTTGTGCTGCGAATTTTGCTAAGGCCGCATCCAGGCTTGGTTTAAAAACAAGGTTATTTGGGAAGACTGGAGACGACATCTATGGAGAATTTCTTAGGGGGGAGCTTTCTGGTGTGGACCTGCATCTTGCCAAAGGCTCTAAAACAGGTGTTACTTATGCCTTAACCTTCAGGGACGGTAGCCGGTCTTTTTTAACATATCCCGGCTCTAATCGGGAGTTTGGAGCAGGGGATGTTGATTTAGAGCTGGTTGAGGGGGGATTTCTGCATGTTGCGAGCTTTTTCCTGCAGGGCTTGGGAGAGCATACTAGGGAGTTGCTTGTTCACGCCCACGATAAGGGGATGACGTGTTCCTTTGACACCGGCTGGGATCCATCAGGGTGGGGTGAGAAGGACAGGGAGCTTGTGATAGATATCCTTGAGGCTGTGGATATCTTTTTCCCTAACCTGAGGGAGGCTGAGGCCATAACAGGATTAAGCGAGATGGAAGATGTATGTGATTCCCTGCTTGGTATGGGCCCAAAGATTATTGCCTTAAAGCTTGGTTCTCAGGGATCCTTTATTGCGACCAAGGGTGAGAGGTTTGGTGTTGAACCCTTGGAGGTTGATGTTGTGGATTCCACTGGTGCAGGGGATGTTTTTGCTGCGGGATTCATTTACGGGAGGTGTAGGGGTTACAGCTTGGAGGAATCTGGCAGGTTTGCTAACGCCGCAGCAGCCCTTTCAACGAAATTCATGGGAAGCAGCTGCTACCCCACGGAGAAGGAAGTTGCAGGGTTTATCAGGAACCGCAGTAAAAACCTCCCGTGAACCAGATATCCCTCGCCTCCTCAACCTCCTGTTTGGTGACTCCATCACCTGTCTTCCATCTCGCGATAAATGCTATCAGCTCGGGCATGTTTATTACGCTATCCTGGTTGGTGTCTGCTTGGTGGTAGGGGGGTGCGTAATCGCAGATCTCTGGGGGGCAGGGGTTGCCCAAGTACTCCCAGATATAGCTTGTCAGTGTGATGTTTCCCCCATAGAGGCCTGTACCATTAGCGCAAAACCCCCTATCACCCCTCAAAGGATCCAATCCATCACTCACATTATCATAGTAATAATGGCTCATCAGCTCCTTAATCAAATCCTCATTAGGGAAAGGCCACAAGGGCTCACTGGTCACTTCATTATATCCCTCCTCCCCCCAGAGGGTTCCATTTACCCCGATCCTGTGAAGGATTGTAGCCCCCCTGTCCCCTCCATCAGATGCTGTACCATCCAAGTCTGAGCCGTTCTCGATTCTTGGAAGATACTTCAGGGCCGTAACCCCATTACCTGGAATACCATCTAGAGGATCTATTGCGTTGGAGTTAGCATCACAATATGAATGAGTTCCCGCTGCACTACCAGTATACTCTATATCGAGATTATATAGGGCGTTACAGTCATTTCCCACAGCATTCCATATGCCTCTATATGAATTGTATAAAACTGAGTTCGTGATCGGGTCATTTCCTTCAAGATAAGCAAGTGGGCTTAGTGTCCCATCACCTGATACATTACCTAATGTGCAGTGATCAAAAACCGCGCCTGAACCACGTAATCGATTGCCCCACACACTATCCCAGTGAATAAAATCTATGAATGTGGTCGGGTTGTAATTGGAACCAAGGGCACCCATCATGCCTGTATTCCCAACACTTATGCACCCTCTCACTGATGTATTCTCCAAGCTGAAGCCTTCAGCCGTATCTCTTATACCATAGCTCCTTGCGGCTGCTGTCCCTCCAGTGTAGTAGTCCTCTTGGTCGCCGTCTATGCTTATGCAGTTTTGCACTTCAGTTTCCTTACAATCATATAGCTTGAATGCTTCCTGATCAAAATAGTCAAAGTGCCTGTCATGTCTTACAACACACCTGCGGAAAATAACCTTCTCAGCTGATTTCGCTGCATAGAAATGTTTGCGTGCATCACCCCAGCTCCAGCAATCCTCAAGCAGGACATAGCTGCTGGAACCCACTGCGAAGCCATCTCCTCCATGACCTATATATGTTGTGTCATAACAGAAGCAACGAAACATTTTGATATGGTTTGCATTAATGATACTTATCAGAGTGCTGCTGCTGTTACAAACCCCTAAGCCCTCAAACTGTAGGTATGACACATCCCCTGCACCTCCTCCGCCGTGGATTTGAAAAGGTGATCTAACTCCTTCACCATCAAAAATAACCTTTCCATCATGCTCTGCTTTAACCAGAGTGTATGAGTTGTTATTCCCACTGGGCAGCCTATGGTCGTAATCCATAACATTTTCACTCCCAGCATAAACTCCATCCAGGATAATCAAGGTATCCCCACCAGACATCTGTGCTATAGAGTGTTGTAGCGTATGCCAGGGGTTGTTCAAGCTCCCATCACCTGTTGCATCGCTTCCGTTGGTTGCCATATAAAAATCAGCAGCCTCCACACTCCCCCCAAAACCACCAGGAGTTATGGAAGCAATCAACAAAACCAGCACGGTATTTTTCATCTCTTTACCCATATACCCCTCCTCCAAAGAGAGCCCTACCAGTAGAATATTTAGATGGGGATATATTTATCTTTACCAGAGGTTGCCCTTAATACTGTTCGAATCCGTACATGACGTTAAGCACTTTCTGGTCTTGAAGGGGCTTGCCCATCACCTGCAAACCGGTTGGTATATGATCGGTTTCTCCTGCGGGAACAACGCCTGCTGGAATCCCTGCAAGGTTCGCTAAAACAGTGAATATGTCATAGGCGTACATAACCATAGGATCCTCTATTCTGGTGCCAATCTTGTGAGGTAATTTAGGGACAGCAGGTCCTACAAGAACATCCACTTCCTTTAGGGCATCCATCAGCTCCCTTCTTAAAACAGATCGGGCCTGTAGGGCCTTCCTGTAGTACCTGCCCGAGTACTCCTTCTGGGTGATGTAGCTACCTATAAGTATTCGCCTCAACACCTCCTCCCCGCAGACTTCCTCGATCCTGTGCCCGTATCTCCTCCCATCATATTTCCTGGTTGCAGAAAAAAACTCAACATACACGTTCAGGTAGTAGGTTGGTAATGCGATCTTAAGGTTTGGTAGTGATAACTCAATTATCTCAGCTCCGACAGATGAGAGCCTATCTATTGCTTTATGTATAACCCTCCTGATGCCCTTGTCTTGTATTAGTGAATCAAACTCCCGGGCATATCCCAGTTTCTTATCCTTAAGTTTGGGATCCAGGTTGCCACTGAAGTTATAAAATCCCTTATCTAGGTCAATGGATGTCTCATCCCGGGGGTCATGCCCTGCTATAACATCCAACAGCAGAGCACATGATTTAACGTTTCTTGCCAGGGGACCGATCTGGTCAAGCGACATCGCCAGATCCAACAATCCATAGCGTGAGACTACTCCATAGGTTGGTTTATAGCCCACCACACCACAGTGGGATGCTGGATTTCTTATGGATCCGCCGGTATCTGAGCCTATACTCACGTCCACCAGCCCAGAAGCAACCGAGGCAGCTGAGCCCGAGGAGGAGCCTCCTGGAATCCTGCCGGGAGCTGAGGGATTACCTGTCCCACCATAGAATGATGTTTCCCCGGAGGAGCCGCATGCGAACTCATCCATGTTTGTCATGCCCGCAATGGAACCACCTTCACCCTTTATACGTTTAACCACAAAAGCATCATATGAGCCTATGTGGTTTTCAAGCGTCTTGGATGCTGCGCTAACCATCAGACCATCCACCGAGATGTTGGATTTAACTCCCACCTTGAGACCAGCTAGCTTGCCTTTTTTCGCCCTGTCTTTCAGGGCAACACCCTGCCTGTCCAGGACAATGAAAGAGTTAAGTTCCTGGTCTCCCTGCTCCAGCTCAGCGATAAAACCCATGTTACCAGCCATATATTCTTATCGATTTGATTCTAAATAAATATTTGATGAACAAAAAAATCATTTATCTTATTATTTTATTCATCCCCCTGTGTGGAGCGGATGATTTAAGAATGCCGGAGAATATACTCTCGATGGAGGGTAGCATAATTGCCCTGTCATGCACAAACGGTTACATAGTGGCTGGCTCCGACACCGGGTTCATCTATCTCTTCGATGAGGAGGGCAGTCTTCTATGGCAGCGCAAACTCTCGGACAGGGTCACATCGGCGAGGATAAACGTTGATTCTATAGCTGCTAACACCATGGA
The DNA here is from genome assembly GCA_002254565.1 of Candidatus Altarchaeales archaeon ex4484_2. Lineage (GTDB taxonomy): Archaea > Altiarchaeota > Altiarchaeia > IMC4 > QMZM01 > EX4484-2. The sequence continues at coordinate 15,126 of NJEG01000003.1, forward strand.
CGAAAAACTCTATCTCTTCAACATAAGCGGGCAGATGAGAGAGTACATGGATGTCAGAGGATACACTGAACACAGCAAGGCTCTTCATGTTAGAGACGAGAATATTGTTCTGGGAACAAGGTTAGGTCGCGTTTATTTCTTCCAGAATGGGGTTGAGAAATGGAGTTATGAAACAGACGCTTATGTTATTGAGACGAACATAGTTAACGACCTGGTTAAGGTAGTGTCAGATAAAAGAATTTATGTATTTGATTTCAATGGAAGAGCACTGTTAAACAAGAGCTTCCCCAGTTATATAAGGTCCACGTCAGTTTCCAGAGAATATTTTGCTGTTGGTTTAGGTAACAACGAGCTTGTTTTGGTGGACAATAACGGGACAGTAGTCTGGAGTAATGAGCTTGGAGACCATATAGGGGTTATAGACATATCGGAGAATGTGGTTTGTGGCTTAAGGAACGGGGAGGTACATGTATTCGACCTGGGGGGGCGGGAAGTCCATAAATTCAGGATGGATGCTCCAGTGGTTAGCATCTCAACTCTCGCCAACAAGGTGGTTGCAGGCACCTCGGGAAATAAACTCTATCTGCTGAACGTGTATGGAGGTGTTGAGTGGAGCTATGATACAGAAGGCTATGTGACATCATCTCACCTGTCCAACAACTACCTGATAGCCGGCTCCTCTCTTGGAGAGCTTTATTATCTGAGGATGTTCAGGGACCCTGAGCAGCTGAAAATAGTTACGGGTTTTGTGATACTGAGCTTATTGATTGCTACAGTAGTATTAATTATATCGCTTCGTTATTGAAAATGGAGGTTGGGATTGTAGGTAAACCGAATGTTGGGAAGTCAACTTTATTCAGGGCCCTGAGTTTGAAGGATGCTGAGATAGCTGACTTCCCGTTCACAACCATTAAACCTAATGTGGGGGTGGGTTATGTTAGAACAGAATGCAGTGACATTAGCTTTGGGGTGGAATGCACTCCAAAGAATTCATTCTGTATTAAGGGAAACAGGTTTGTTCCGGTTAAACTGATTGATGTCGCCGGGCTGGTTCCCGGAGCGCATGAGGGTAAGGGTTTGGGTAACCAGTTCCTCGACGATCTCAGAAGGGCTGATGTCCTGATTCATGTGGTTGACATCTCAGGTGGGACGAATGCGAAGGGAGAGAACACCAGGGGGTATGATCCTGTAGAGGATATAAGGTTTCTGGAAGATGAGATAGATTACTGGTTTTGTGGGATACTTGAGAGGAACTGGTCCAAGATTACCTCAAAGGTTAGGCACAGTAGTAGGGATTTAATCGATGAGTTAACGTTGCATCTGGCTGGTCTTGGAATAACAGAATCCCACGTGGCTGGGGCACTGAAGAAAGCAGACCTTGATTCAGGCTGTAGCTGGGCGGGAAATGATTTGCTGGATTTCGCTGTGGAGTTAAGGAAAACATCTAAACCTTTGCTGGTTGCGGGGAACAAGATAGACCTTGATGAGGGAAACTATGAGAGATTAAGGGAAAAATATGATATTATTCCAGTCTGCTCCGAGGCGGAGTTGGCTTTAAGGCAGGCTCAGGCATCAGGGGTGATATCATATATCCCAGGTGATTCCGGTTTCAGTTTACTTAAGAAGATTTCTGATAAACAGGTGAAGGCCTTGGATTATATAAGAGAGAAAATTCTTGGGGTTTATGGCTCAACAGGGGTACAGCAGTGTCTTAACAGGGCTGTATTTGATTTGTTGGGTATGATTGTGGTATATCCAGTGGAAAACGAGAACAGGCTCGCTGACAAGGAGGGGAACATCCTCCCTGATGCCCTGCTTTTACCTAAAGAAAGCAGTGCTATTGATTTAGCATACAAGATACACTCTGACATAGGGGATAGGTTTATTGGAGCAATAGACTGTAAAACAAAAATGAAGGTTGGTAGAGACCATAAACTGAAAAACGGTGATGTCATAAAAATCATCACCGGAAGGTGAGATAATATGGAAAACCTGGAGAATATCATAGGTGAAGGGGTTAAGAACTGGAAGGATAATTACGTACTGAGTGTGCCCTTTATCCTTAACGTGATACTCTCATACGTGCTGCAGTTGTTGTTTGTTATTGTTATCGTCTTTTTTGTTATCCTGCTGGTTATGATTCCATCTTCTATACTCGGTGGGGTGGATTTTTTTCATTTGGATATTGCACTCCAGAATATTTTATTAACTGCCGTGGTTTTATCTACTGTTTCCATTGCCTTCCTTGTTGTTTACCTGCTGGTTGGGAGCTTTCTTGTCTGCGGAGCCACCGGGATGTCGTTGGATATTCTGCAAAAGGGTGAAACAAGTGTATCCCGGATGCTGGTATACGGGAGGAGATACTTCAGAATCCTCTTCCCAGCCAACATCCTTGTCTTATTGATTCTGGTTTTTGGCGAAATCATTATATCAGGGGTCTTTTTTGGTGTGCCATATGAAACAGACCTCCTAAGCAGGGATAACAGCATGTTCCCCATGGGTTTGATTTCTGTTATGGTGGGTTTGTTGTTTACTATACTATACGCTCTTGCAGTGGATTTAGTCTTCAAGCCGCTTCAGTTTGCTGTGGTATTCTCTGATGAGGGGGTGTTAAGCAGCCTGAAAACAAGCTACTCCTTCTTCATGGAAAACAAACTCGACCTCTTTCTTATCTGGTTGATTGTCTTGATTATTGGGGTCTTCGCTTACTCAATAAATGTTGTGACATCGATTTTCTTTAACCTGATTCCATTGGTAGGCCCTCTAGTCTCCCAGTTACTGGTTTTTGTCATCTACCTGATGCTGGCCTTTGCTGTGGAACCCGTATCAACCCTCTGGTACGCTCACCTGTATGTGGACAGGAAAGCAGGGATTAATCCAGAAGCCCTAGGAAAAGCTCCTGAACCCTTGTATCATGAACAAGCTCGGGATGGAAGGATAAAACAATAAGGTTTCCCTGCTTTGCCATAACCCCCCTGCCGCCTACCTCAGCCATTAGCTCACACACACCCCATGTTCTCTTGATTGCCGGAGCCCTGATAAAAACAGCATGGTATTTGCCCCTGAAGCCTTTAATGCTTATGTCTTTCTCAAAGCTCTCCCGCTGCCTGCCGAAGGCGTTCCTCTCCACCTCCACGTCCATTAAATCCAGGGCATATTTGTTGTCTTCCACCCTGCTGGCCAGTAAAATCATTCCAGCACAGGTTCCCATTACTGGCTTATCCCTCTTCACTAAATCCATTATTACCTCAGCCAACCCATACATGTGGATTAATTTACCCAGGGTGGTGCTCTCACCTCCAGGAATAACCAATGCGTCCACATCCCTGAGCCTCTCTTCTGAAGAAACCGCTTCTACGAAGGCATCCAGCTCCATTTTCTCGACAGCTTTTTCCATGGAAGAAACATGTTCTGAGACATCACCCTGAAGTGAGAGAACCCCTATCTTTTTCATTTAAATCGATTTTTTACAAAGAGGGGGTCCAGTGATAAAATAAAGAGTGCTGCCTTAGGCCCCCTGTCTTTCCCCACCAAAACATGGTATACTGCCCTGAAAACTCCAGAGGGTTTGACTCCGCTCTCCCTGGATATCTCGTATATCCTCTTATGCAGTCCCTCTGCACCAAGGTCTTTATCAAGTTCATCCGCTATCTTCCTCAAAACAGCCCTCTCATCTGCAGTTAACTGTTCCTTTGCTTCCTCAGCCTTTTCTTCATCAATAAGCCTGAAGTTAAGGTAGCTTGGACCATATCGTCTGCTCCATTCCCCGGCCAGCTTTATCCTATTCCTCAGGCGTTCTCTGCTGTAATCCCTGTAGCCCTGGCGTTCAAGCCTCTTTGTTATCTCATCCAGATTCAGATCAGAAACAACCTGGGATAATACAGCACATAGGGTGTAGGGAACCTGCAGCTTCTCTGGCTTTTTTACCTGCGAGAGCTCGTATATCCTCCCCTCTCCATCACCCCCCTCCTCCAGCCCAAAAAACACTCTCTCCGCCCGATCATATTCATCCACCAGGGCTGGTATGGATGAGAGCTTTATATCCCTTTGTTTCTTCAGCCGCTTGTACATGGAATACTTGAGGACCTCAGGTTCACATATGTCAAGCCAGTTCCCCAAGGTTATGACGTTGCCTTTGGATGATGAGATTTTCTCTCCGTTGAGGGTGAAGAATTCATAGATTACCGGTATGGGAGGCTCCCACCCCAGGATTTCCTTTGAGATAATTCTGGATGTCCAGAAAGATCCGCCGGCACTCGCATGTTCTTTACCTAAGGGCTCGCATGTCACCCTAAAATGCTTCCAGCGAACAGCCCATTCAATCCTCCAGGGAAGCTTTCCCCGCCCCTCCCTGATATCAGACTCTCCCTCAAAGCCGCACCCCTTAACCCTGCCTCCGGAAATTTCAGTATCCTGGCATACGTAGGAAACCATAAACCCGTCCACACCAGTGGGCTTGGTTGAGGCTATTCTGCCGCAGTTCTCGCATATCGGGCTCCAGAATACGGTGTCCTCCGGCAGAGGCTCTTCCCTGAATTTGTTGAGTATCTCTGTTATCTCCCCAGACCTCTTAAGCACGGTCTCTATCCCCTCCTGAAATGCATTACTCCGATATAGCTCTGTTGCGGAATAGGATTTTGGCTCCACACCAAATTCCTTAAGATTCGAGAGAAACCCATCAACATAGTGGTCTACAAAACTTTCATGGCATCCATCAGGGTCAGGTATGTCTTTCACAGGGAAGCCAAGGTATTCCCCAAGACCAGCCATCCCCTTAGGTATCTTGCGAAAGGGGTCTGAGTCATCCGCCACCCATATGAAATCAACATCCGCATTCCTTTCAAGCAACACCTTCCTTATTGCATCTCCCCGGATAACATCTGATGCATTTCCTATATGGGGTATTCCCGAGATTGAGGTTCCTGTCTCTATGACCTGCAGGCCTTTTCGTTCAATTAGTTCCCTAGCTACTGTCTCAGACCAATGCATTTTAAAATAGAAACAGGTTTATAGTACTATGCTCACGTCTCTTTCCAGGAGTGCCATCTCCTTTGAGGATAAGGCATCAGGATTTAGGGGGATGATAAACCTGGATGAGTTCACCCCAATCTTGTCCACAAGACCCTGTATGAGATGTAATACCTGATCAAAGTTGGAGTGGGTTATAAGATACTCTATCCCGTCAAGAAGGATTACCGTCTCCCCCTTCGGATTTTTTTCCAGGAAATCCGTGATTAAGGCGAAAACCCTCTCCGGTTCGGGCGAGACTGAATTCGAGTCTGTGATGGAATCAGTCAGCCAATAGTAGGATATGTTGATTAAATCCTGCTGCCCTACCACATCCTTCGGGTTCATGCGGGATATGTACAGGCCATGGAGGTCGGTAGATGAGACCTCGTTAAAAAACAACTTCGTGCTTTTATCAGGCCTGTATTCTCTGATAATGTATGTCTTACCTGGCTTTAAATCCATAGTAGCAGGCTCAACAACCCCCTCCTCAAAAGCCTCCTTAATGCCACCTTTCCTTATCCCCTCAAGCGTCTTTATCAAGTCTCCGACCTCAGGGCTGAATCCAGTCCTGATCCTTATGGAAGGCGCGCCCTTGACCGAGATACGCAGTTTTCCAGTTAAAGAAAAAACAAACTGTGTGAGCTGGTACAGTCCAAGAACCGCTAAAATCGTGGCTAAAAAAAGCAAGGTCTGCTGTGGGGTTGATATGGACAGCAGAGGAGTTAATTCTGGAATGTTTTGGTTGAGGAAATCAAAGGTTGAGTTCATGAGAGAGGGATTGTAGAATGCATACACTGCAGCAGCCAGTAGAACAACCCCCTTGATTATTTTATTCCACGCGATATAGGTGTGGTGCTCTATGTTGCGTATATCATCATAGAAGACGGGTATGAAAGACTTGGGGAATCTCTTTAAACAAAGCAGTCTCTCGTTTGTAAGGACAACCCCTGTGTTACCAACATTAAATGACTTCAAAGGTTTTTCATTCCCCATAAGATATCTTCCGAATTCCTCTCTCAGATTCTGTCTTTCGTCGTTTTCCATTTAAACCTGTAATTAAATATTTATAAGCTATAGATAAATAATTATATGTGTTTCTGAGATAATTTGAATGGAATCCATACAACTTGAAAGGGAGGAGATACTGGAAATCAAGAAGCTTATTAACTCAATACTCGGTAAATCCGCAAGGGGGTTGTTCTACTCTATTGGACAGATTATAGGTAGAAACATAGCAAAAAAAGCGATGAACAAGAACAGGGAGAAATACTTTAATAAAGCAGGCGATATAATCCTAAAAAGAAACATAGCTGAATTCATATCATTTGAGGGGGATGTAATAACAACCAAAAACTGTGTTGAAGTACTGGATGAGAAAAAAATCGCTTCCGACGCAAACAAATGTCATATAATGAGGGGATTGATAGTCGCACTATATGAAGTCTATCAAAACAAGAAAAGATACTGTGAAGAGCTAGAATGCCAGTCCCTGGGGGCTGAGAGATGCGTTTTTAAAATAGAGAAGGAGGCGTTTTAGATGGAAAGAATCGAATCAGGCATCCTTGGACTGGATAAGATGATTGATGGAGGGTTCCCTTTGCCCTCAGTAATACTCGTAGGCGGGGAGCCTGGAACAGGTAAAAGCACCTTCGGGATGGAAAGCCTCTTCTATGGAGCAGAAAAAGGTGAGATAGGGCTCTACTTATCCGCTGTCTCGGAGCCTCCATGGGTTATGCAATCCTTCCTCTCTGAATTTGGGTTCTATAACCAAAAGCTGGTTGATATAAAAAAGCTTGTCTTCGTGGACTTAGGTGAGAAACTCAACAGCGGAGGGGGGGTCGTCTTGAAGGAGATACAAAAGAATGTGGAACTGTATTCCCCAAAGAGGATATTCATCGACCCGATAACAGCAATACAGACCATGCTGGAGAGCGAAATGAAATACAGGAAATTCCTCCATGAACTGATACTGTACCTGAAAGGGCAGGGATGTGTCACCTTCATTACAACAGAATACTCCTACAGGCAGGTTTCAACCTCCATGGACGCCTTCATGTCTGATTCCGTGATAATGCTCTCTTATCTGGAGCTGGAGAACTCAAGGAAAAAATACTTGGAGGTCCTGAAGATGAGGGGCACAAACCATCTCACAGGTAAGCGCTCTCTGGTAATAGATAATAGCGGCATGAGAGTCCAGCCAGAGTTCAGATAGTCTATAATAAGACAACCTTTATGTTCTCTCTTTTATGTCTACTGGACTCAACCCTTTCCTGAATCCCCCTTATGACTTTTTTCTCCCCGTCAATTTTCGCTGAAACCTGCTCTAAAGTTAGGCCCTCATCCACTAAAAGTTTTAGCATCCCGTCTATGAGCTCATAGCCTGCGCCTAATTCTGCTTCATCGGTTTGGCCCCTCCATAACCCAGCAGAGGGTTTCTTTACTATAAAATGTTTAGGGAGTTCCAGGTATTCAGCCAGCCTGTAGACCTGGGTCTTGTATAAGGCCCCAATTGGTTCCAGATCCGCTGCCCCGTCGCCGAATTTAGTCACATAACCAAGGAGAAGCTCTGACCTGTTACTGGTTCCCAAAACAATCCTCTCATCCAGGTTCGCCACCAGATAGGAGTAAATCATCCTCAGCCTCGGCTTGATGTTCGCCTCAGAAATCCTAAGGTTTCTTTTATCGAATGCATCCCATGGGAAGGATTCTCTTACGGAATCAAAGGCCTTGTTTAACTCAATCAGGGAATATTTCACACCAAGCTCCTCAACCAGCTTAACAGCATCCTCTGTATCCTCCTTTAGGGTAATCCCCTTCTCGGGTATGATAAGGGCGTATGTGTCAGTTCCAGACAAAACAGAAAGCTTCAACACCACAGCCGAGTCCACTCCGCCGGATACTGCAACCACAACACCTTGCAAGCCGCTGTCTGCCACAACAGACAGGATGGCTTCCTTAATCCTCTCCGCGATTTCTTCCATGTTATTCACCCATAATCTGCAGTATAATCTCCCTCTCCCTCTCCCTGGTATCGAAGTTCACTGCCGTAATCTGCTGCCAGGTCCCCAGCATAAGTTTACCGTCAACGAAGGGCACAACCAGGGAGGGGCCCATCAGGGTGGCCCTGACATGACTCCTGCCGTTATCGTCGCCCCACGTCTTATGGTGCTCGTAGTCTATGCCAGCGGGGGCTATCCGCTCCATGGCCCGGGGGAAATCCTTCAACAAGCCAGGCTCGTATTCTATAGTGCTCACGGAGCCTGTAGCGCCTGGGATGAATACTGTTACGGTACCCTTACCCAACCCCGACCCCTTCACCTTCTCCTCCACCTGTCCGGTTATGTCAGCCATGCCCCCGTCAGCTGAAATCCTCACCATAAATTTCTCGGTTTTAACAGCCATCTTATTTATTTAATATCAACCAGTCTTTTAATGAACCTCATCCTTTTCTCTATACCAGCTTTCTCCTTCTTCGCCCCCCTATGGAATCTTCCTGTGATGTAGAGCAGTAGCGCTAACACGGGGAAAATCTCCAGCCTGCCAGCAATCATCTGCAGTATCAAGACAATCTTCACCGTCAACGGCTGAATAGCCAGGTTTGTTCCCGCCAGTCCGCTCATGGCCAAGGACTGCGCAGACAAGAGAAGAGCCTGCATGGGATCTATATGGTGTAGTATCAAAACAAAAAACCCGCCAGTGATAAAGAGAGTATATAAAAAGAAAAACAAGGTGATCATGTCCAAATCCCTATCGCTCCATATCTTGCCCCCCGCCTTCAATGGGATTATAGCAGACTCGGGGAGAGATGACTTTTTTATGGACCAATGTATTGCCTTCAACATAACCGCGAACCGGATGATCTTTATTCCACCGCCTGTTGAGCCAGAGCATGCTCCGATAACGAGTATCAGGAAAATAAGGAGCATCCCCGCATTCCCTACTGCCTCCAAACCCTCACCGTGCAGTATGTTACCGCTGTCGTATCCTGTGGTCGTTAGAATTGAAACCACACCCAGCGTAGTCTGAAATATCCTATCTACCGTTAAATCCATACCCTCAAGCCACAACAGAGAGCTGAAGAGGAACACGGACATGAACAGGATTATGAAAAGGGTTCTTATCTCAATGTTGTTGAAGAATCTCTTGAGTTTCCCACTTAGAAGGAAGTGATGGAGGGTGAAGGGTGTTGCAGCAATCAACATAACCAGCATCATAATAAACTGGCCGCTATCATTCACCACAATAGAGTTTGCCTTAAACACGGAGCCAATAAACCCTCCGGTGGCTATGGCGCTTAATACTGCACAAGATGAATGGAATAAATTCAGATCAGAGAAAACCCAGAGCAGTATAATCCCCACCAGGGTGTAGAAGAGGTAAATCCTTAAAATGATTTGTGCTGTGTGCTCTACTGAGGGAGTGACCCTCTCTATTCCCTCAGCTGTCTGGTAGAGGTAGACGGATGACATACTCCCTTTCGCTAGAATCGAGAGGAATAGGACTATTATTCCCAGGCCGCCAAGCCACTCTGACATAGTCCTCTTGAAGACCAGTGAGTGATAGTTTATTGAACCTGAAGTGTACGCCTCCTGCGGCAAAACAGTCAACCCGGTTGTTGTGTAGGAGGAAACGCTCTCGAAAAATCCGTCAACGAACACCTCAACAATGTTGCCCTGAAACATGCTGAAGAAAGGGAAGGCCCCGAAGAAAGAGATGCAGATTAATACCATAGACGAGAGGAGCATAGCATCACCAAAATCCAAACCCATTGGAGGATATCTTGTAAGGATTAAACCCGCGATTAGGGGTAGTATTACACCCAACAAAAAAATAGAGCAGGGTTCATGATAGAACAAGGCCACCAGAATGGGCAGTATAGACAGTAAACCCTCTACTATGAGAAACACCCCCAGGTACCAGAGAATGTTTTTGACGTTCATCAGTTAATGAATAAGACCTTTATGGCATTAATACTTTCCCATCATCTGATTTTCTCTCTTAGGAGTTTTATCACCACATCAGCATCAGCTCTGTGCTTCATCTCCTTCATAACCTGGCCCATAAGGTAGTTTAGGATCTCCTTTTTACCGTTTCTGTAGGCATCCACAGGATTGGGGTTGTCGCCTATGACCTTGTCCACCACCTCATCTAACACGTCAACCCCCGAAACCCGCCCCAAGGATTCCTCCTTTACAACCCTCTGCGGATTTTCCCCTGAATCAATAACCCGCTCCAATAGCTTCTTCCCTGTTTCCTCGGTTATGGTTTGTTTTTTAACCAGATTTATTAATTCAACCAGCATCCTGGGTTCAAGTTTTGAGTCACTTAGATTGATGCTCCTATAGTTCAGTTGCCTCAACACCTCCCCACAAATCCAGACGGCAGCTGTTTTCGGGTCAACCTCCAGAACAGAAACCTCCTGATAGAAGTCTGATAACTCCTTATCCCGGGTAAGGGTTTTCGCATACTTTTCCGGTATCCCGTATTCCTCCATGAACCTCTTCCTTATGGTCTGTGGAGTCTCAGGTAATTTGATGGAGTAGATGAATTCTTCCTTGAACAGCAGGGGGGGTATATCAGGATCAGGTATGTATCGATAGTCGTCAGCTGTTTCCTTAATCCTCAGTGGCATGGTTATCATGGATTTCTCGTTGAATTCCCTGGTTTCCTGCCTTACCTCAGAGCCTCTCTTCCGCATGTTATTTTGTCTTATTATCTCGTATTTGATGGCCTTGTATGCTCCCCTGACGGAGTTGACGTTTTTTATCTCCACCCTGGAGCCCCCTGCTAGGGAGATGTTCACGTCCGCTCTCAGAACACCTCCTACGTCAATAATCCTGCCAGTATACTTTAACAGGTTCATTAATTCCCTGAGGAAGCTTCTGGCTTCCTGCGGCGAGTTCATATCGGGTGCTGTTACGATTTCAACCAACGCGACTCCAGAACGGTTGTAGTCCACCCTCCCAGTGGATAGATCATACCTGCCGGGGTCTTCCTCCATGTGCAGCTCCCATATACCCACCTCCCCAAGCCTCCCGTTCTCGCCTAACGGCTCAGATGTCCTCTGGTAGCCTGAAGGCAGATCCGGGTAATCATAGTGTTTCCTTTTCACATAAATGTTCTCTTTTACCATCTCGCACTCCAAAAGCCGGGCTATTACCACAGCCGAATCAAGGGCTTTCTGGTTTATGGGATAGGGCTTGGAGCCCGGCATTCCCGTGCACACCGGGCAGACGTTGACGTTAGGCTCCCGAGTCTCATAGTAGTTTGTGGGGCAGTCACAGAACAGCTTCTGTTCTGTCTTAATGGGAACGTGTATCTCTAAACCAATCCTGACCCCTAAATCAGATTCCATCATTTCCTCCTTTAAAGTAACTGTTTCTTTAGGTCAAACCTTTCTTTACAAAGAAAGGGTTGAATCCCGACCCCTAAATCAGATTCCATCATTTCCTCCTTTAAAGTAACTGTTTCTTTAGCTTTCAGGTTTTTTTCACTCATCTTATTAGATTAGGAGGGTAAATTCTTATTTACTATGGAAAATGCTTTTATTATTTAGTTTATCTGGGGAACATCCTCGTCTGCCTGAGGCTGAGGTTAAGGCTGTTTTGGAGGGGGAAGGCTTGGAGTATAGCGTTTTCTTTAGGGATGAGGAGGAAAGGATTCTTGTCTTGGATGTTAAATCAGGGGATCATGTTTTTGTTAACCGGCTGTCTTTGACCAGGAAAGCGGGCATTGTTGCTTCATTAAGCAGTGATCTGGAGCAGGTATCGGATGAAGTTTTTGAGGTGATCAGGGGTTCTGGTTCTTTCGCGGTGAGATGCAGCGAGAAAGATATCAGGGAAGATTTAGGTCAGTTGCTTGCAGGGAGGGGGCTTGTTGTTGACTTAGATAATCCTGAGAGGGAGGTTTATTGTATAAACGTGGGGGGTAGATTGTTTTCCTGCATTAATCTGGCACTTGACCGGGATTTCAGAGACCGGATCCCAAAAAGAAGGCCATTCTTCCATCCAACTTCACTCCACCCGAAGACAGCAAGACTGCTGGTGAACCTGGCGAGGGTTAAGGGGGGGGATGCGGTATTAGATCCATTCTGTGGTACTGGAGGCATTCTCATAGAAGCGGGTTTGATGGGTTTACAGGTCAGGGGGTTTGACGTGGATGGGATGATGGTTGCAGGTTGCCAGAGGAATCTTGGATTCTATGGCCTTGAGGGGGAGGTGGATGAGAGAAATGCTCTCGAGCTCGATAACATGGAGGTTGATGCTATAGTCTCTGATTTACCATACGGCCGCTCTTCCTATTTGACAGACAGGAACCTGGATTCATTCTACCGGAGGTTCATGAATAAGTCCTCCGAGCTTGTGAGGAAGGAGGGGTACATTGTCTGCGTCCTCCCCATGGACCTGGATGTTGATATAAAAAATCTTGCGCTCTTGGATAGATTCGAGATATACATCCACAAGAGCCTTACTAGAAGGGTTTACGTGTTCAGGAGGGTGTAGGGTTTTTAATCGCTTATTTATAAATAGATATAAGCAGGTGATTGAAGTGAAAGGAGCTGAAGCTATCATAAGGAGCCTGGAGGAGGAGGGAGTTGAACATATGTTCGGAATCCTTGGGGGATCTATCATGGAGGTCTATGACGTTCTCTATGATCGGGGACCACAGCATATATTGATGAGACACGAGCAGTGTGCTGCTCACGCGGCGGAGGGATACGCCAGGGTTTCAGGCAAGGTTGGGGTGTGCATGGCCACATCCGGCCCGGGAGCAACAAACCTTGTAACAGGTATAGCAGATGCTCACCTTGACTCCGCACCCATTGTAGCCCTAACAGGCCAGGTCCCAAACCCTCTGATAGGAAACGACGCCTTCCAGGAGACTGATATTATCGGCATAACCATGCCCATAACCAAACACAACTTCCAGATAACAGACGCCGACGACATACCTGAAACCATAAAGGCCGCCTTCAAGATAGCAGGCACTAGGAGGCCTGGACCTGTATTGGTTGATTTACCCAAGGATATACAGCAGAACAGGCTGAAAAAGAAATTCAGATACCCCAAGGATTTAAGGTTACCCGGTTATAAAGAAATGAAGAGCGGAGGGCATGCTAGACAGATTAAGCAGGCATCTGAGGCATTGATGAACGCTGAGAGACCTGTTATGTTGATTGGAGGAGGTGTTGCTATAGCAGACGCCAGTTCCGAGGTCATGAAGTTAAGCGCATCCCTGAATATCCCCGTAGCATCTACCCTGATGAGTAAGGGGTGTTTCCCGGAAGACCACCCCCTGTCTTTGGGGATGACCGGCATGCACGGGAGGGAGGCAGCTAATCTGGCTATCTCTAAATGTGATGTGTTGTTCAGCATAGGATGCAGATTCAGTGACAGGATTACCGGGGGAATAGAATACTTCGCTCCAGAAGCCACAGTAATCCATATAGACATCGACCCCTCGGAGATAGGGAAAAACGTTGACGTTGATATACCTATTGTAGGGGATGCGAAGCTGGTTTTGGAGAACATAATCAAGACAGTGGGTAAGCTGAAGACGAAAAAAAGGACTGGTTGGGGAAAGAGGATAAAGGAATACAAGAAGGAGCATGCTCCAGTGTACGACTATGATAGCAAGCCTATTAAACCGCAGAGTGTCATGAAGGAAATCAACAGGTTAATCAATGACAAGACCATCATAACCACGGAGGTGGGCCAGTGCCAGATGTGGGCCGCCCACTACCTGAACATGAAGCATCCAAGGACCTTTATTTCCTCCGGTGGCTTGGGCACCATGGGCTCTGGATTCCCGTTTGCTATAGGTGCTAAGGTAGCTAAACCAGACTGCGAGGTTATTGACGTAGCCTCCGACGGCAGCTTCCTTATGACAGGCAATGACCTGGCAACCTGTGTGGAGGAGAACATACCTGTTATTGTGGCATTGCTGAATAACAGATACCTGGGAATGGTGAAACAGTGGCAGGATTTGTTCTATGAGAAAAGAAGAAGCCATACCTCCCTGGGTGAGGTTCCGGACTTCGTGAAGTACGCTAAATCCTTTAACGCGGGAGGTATTAGAATAGAAAAAACCTCCGAGATAGCTGATGCATTCAAGGAGGCGCTGGGAGCTGATATTCCCTACGTACTGGACTTCCACATAGACCCTGACGAGCACGTGCTCCCCATGATGCTCCCAGGAGGAAAACCACACGAGATGATAGATAGGTAGGTGATATAGTGGATATAGCAATACCTCTCTTGTTGACGAGTATTGCCGGCTTCTATATGGCCTGGAATATCGGCGCAAACGATGTTGCTAATTCCATGGGCACCTCCGTAGGCAGCAAAGTATTAACCGTCAAACAAGCTGTTTTTCTCGCATCTATACTAACAATTATAGGAGCTGTCCTGGTTGGAAATCATGTAACCGAAACCATAAGGAAGGGTATTATAGACCCCACTGCTTTCGCTGGAAACCCGGAGGTTTTCGTTTACGGTATGTTTTCTGTTATAATCTCCGCCGGAGTCTGGGTTACTATATCAACCAAGATGAGGCTTCCAGTATCCACAACACACTCTATTGTAGGTGCTATAATAGGCTTCGGGTTGATTTCTTCAGGGTTATCAGTGGTTAACTATCCTAAGTTGTTGGGCATAATCCTGAGCTGGGTGATTTCGCCGATAACAGGGGGGGTGATTGCTTTCATCCTTTTTAATATGATAAAGAACTCTGTTCTCGACTCAGAGCACCCCTTTGATTCAGCGAAGAAGGTTTTCCCGTTAATGGTCTCAATGGTGTTTATGGTGCTTTCTTTTGCGGTACTATATAGTGGATGTCACATGAACCTTGGAGGGATAGATATATTGACTATTGTCGTGTTGGTGAGTTTGTTTGCAGGTTTAACTAGCATGGTTTTGTTGGGATACTATCATAAATCTGGGAAAGACCCGTATTACCAAGTAGAGGATTTATTTGGTTACCTTCAGGTTTTATCTGCCTGTTGTGTAGCATTCGCCCACGGCTCCAACGATGTCGCTAACGCCATAGGGCCCGTCGCAGCTATATACCACGTGACAGAGGGTATTGCTAACGGCTTGACTTCAGGTATTCTGCAGCAATCTGTTCCAGTCCCCCTCTGGATGCTCGCCTTTGGGGGGGTAGGTATTGCGGTGGGTATCTCTACTTGGGGCCACAGGGTTATGGAGACTATTGGGGAGCGGATTACAGAGATAACACCAACAAGGGGTTTTGCTGCAGAATTCAGCACAGCAGCCACCGTGTTAGGTTGCTCTCTACTGGGACTGCCTATTTCAACATCGCATGTGGTGGTTGGATCGGTTATAGGAGTCGGTTTCGCTGGGGGGATAAACGCCTTAAACCTTAATGTGGTGAAAAACATTATCATTTCATGGCTTGCTACCATACCCTCAGCTGCATTACTCACAATGGTGATATACGAGATCTTAACCCATGTTTTATAGCACAGATATATAATTGTAACTGGTATAGATTAAAATGCCCTACATACCTCCGATATTAAAGGTTTTCGGTAAATCGCCCTTTAAGCCGTTGCACATGCACATAAAGAAGGTGAGGGAAACCGTGGACCTGTTGACGCCTGCTGTGGAAGCCTTCTGTAGTGAAGACTTTGATAGAGTGGATGAGCTCGCCAAGGACATATCAAATCTAGAGCACGAATGTGATATAATAAAAAACGATATACGAGAGCACCTGCCTAGAAGTATATTGATGCCTGTGAATAGGGGAGACCTGCTCCGGTTCCTCAAGGAACAGGATGCTATGGCCGACACAGCAGAGGATGTTGCTGTGATAATGACCTTCCGGCGAGTGGAGAATATGCCCCAAGAGATAAAGGAAAACTTTATCAAACTAACAGAGAAGGTTGTTGAATCAGTTGACGCATTGGAGATAGCCGCATTAGAGATTGATGAGCTGCTGGAGTCATCGTTCAGCAGGGTGGAAACGGAGAAGATACTAAGAATTGTGCACAAGGTTGATGAAAAAGAATGGGAGGCCGACAGGATTGGTATTACTCTGGTGAAAAGCATATACGCGAACGAGGAAAATCTCAAGTTTAAGACATGCTACCTGAAGGATCTCGCCGGTAAACTGGGCGAAATAGCAGATCATGCGGAGAATGCCGGCGACCGCATGAGAGTTATGATGGCCAGGTAAATCCCTCTAAGAAGCTCTTGTTATGTTCACGTCTTCTAAATCCAGGCGAGGGTCTATGGACTCGAATACCAGCTTGTAGTTTCCTTCATGACAGGGTCCGGAGCAGATTCTACCTCTCATAGTGCCTTTGGTTACGGCATAGATGTCTGTGTAGGAGCTTCCAATGCCTGACGCTAGCTCAACCCGGAACCTGACCACCCGCCCTGAGACGTTAACCTCCACCACACTCTTGGGGATGAATATGCTCTTCGGTATCTTGGAGGGATGACCCGTCACGTAAATGAAATCAGATGCCTCCCTCACACCCTCCATAGCAGTATAAGCAGAGCTTATGCTAACCTTGGTGCTTGACGCATTAATCATGTTGTTCACAACCAGCAGTACGGATACAACAACAGCCAGGGATATCCCCAACACCACCATATATTCCAGTGAAACCTGTGCTTTCCTGTTCAACTTAACTCTCATGTAATATCTTACTCTAGCCTTTTATTTATATATTATACTACTACATATTTATTTATATTCGATTGTGGGAGTGAGAAAGATGGAATATGAGACAATAAAAAGCGAGAACATTGATTACAGGAGAAATAAGTTTCTTGAGGTCTCAAAAAAGAAGGCTCTTCCAGACGAGAACGTATTCATGAACATATCTAAGGGGTACTATACTTTAGAGGGTGAGAAAAGGTACCAGAAGGGTGTCGGCTTCCCGGCCGACAAGGAGTTCATACAGGACTTGGTTAGGATAATTGAGGTTGTGGCCGAGGACTGAATCCAGTCCAGGTATGGGGTTCTACTCCATATATTCTATGGTTACAGCCCGTATTATATCACTGTTAGACACCACACCTATTATTTTATCATCCTCCACCACGGGAAACCTTCTCAGGTTGGTTTTAGCCATTAACCTGGACAGGTTTTCTATTGAAAAATCAGGTGAAACAGAAAGCAGTGGCTCGGACATTATGTCCTCGACCTTCATCTTCTCTGGATCCTTGTTTTCCGCTATCACCGCGTTTATTATATCCTTCCTTGTTACGATGCCAACATTGTCGTTCTTTTTCTTTTTCTTTATGATTAGGGACGTAACTCTTCTCTCAAACATTTTTTTCATAGCGTCCTCAACACTAGCATCTCTATCTATTGAGATAACCCCTGTTGTCATAATATCCTTTGCCTTCATTTTTACACACCATCTGAATAGATTAAACTAATTTAATCCAGGAGTCTATTCCAGGCCTCCTGCTCTTCAACCCGGCTGTTGGTGAAACACCACCTGATGTCTCCTTGAATTTTCTTGTGTTTAGCAGGATCTTAAGGTCTTTCTTCACCTCAGATAATTCTTCTTTGTTTTTTTGCTCGCTTGCCTTGATAAATCGCTTATATAGAGCATCTAGTTCATCGTCTCCTGAGTATCTGTGGGTGAATTTTTCAAAAAGTTCTTTTGTACCCTCCAGATCACCTTTTTTGAAGATGAGGTATATGTGGTTTATCACATAGTGACTTGCAAACATTCTAGGTTATTATAAATGGGATATAAACATTAAAAATAATAAGAAGATTATATGTAATCCAACCATTCATCATATTTCTCTTCATTCCCCTTAACTGTGTTGAAAAAAACCTTTTGGAGTTTTTTTGTCACCGGCCAGGGTTTCTCTATCATCCAGCCGTCCACCTCCCTTATAGGAGTCAGCTCTGCAGCTGTTCCGGTGAAAAACGCTTCATCCGCCATGTAAAGCATATCCCGGGTTAAGTCAGTCTCCCTGACCTCAAAACCCAGGTCTGCTGCTAGGGTGATAACGCTGTCTCTTGTTATTCCGGGTAGGATGCTGGCATACTCAGGGGTTGTGTAAAGGATATCATCCATTACCATGAACAGGTTTTCTCCAGGACCCTCGGAGAGAAAGCCCCTGAAGTCGAGCATTACAGCCTCATCGAAACCTGAGTCAAGGGCCTCTATCTTCGCCAGGATGGAGTTGATGTACTGTCCAGTGGCTTTCGCTGATACCGGTATGGCATTAGGCTGAATCCTCCTGAAGGATGATATGGTTGCTGTTATGCCGTTCTCTAATCCCTCCTCCCCAAGGTATGTGCCCCAGGGCCACACCGCGATGGAAACATTAACAGGAGCCTTCAGTGGATTCAAACCCATCTCCCCATAGCCCCTGTAGGCTATAGGTCGTATATAGCATTCCTCAAGGTTGTTGGCTTCAATAACCTCCCCTGTTGCCTTCATAAGCTCATCCACGCTGTAGGGGAGTTTCATCCTGTAGAGCTTAGCTGACCGGCAAAGCCGCTGCATATGCTCCCTCAACCTGAAGACAGCCGGACCCCTATCTGTTTTATAGCACCTTATTCCCTCAAACACCCCAGAGCCGTAGTGTAGTGCATGAGTTAATATATGAATCCTCGCATTCTTCCAGTCAATCAACTCTCCGTCCATCCATATCTTGGAAACCTCAGGTATAGGCATCTTAATCACTGAATAAAATGATATTGGAATGGAAAAGATATTAATTAAAGCACTATCTCCTCGTGTTTTAGCCTTAACTCCACCCGCCCACCATCCACTACCTGGCCGATCTCTCTCAGCCCCATCTTGCCCCCGTATTCTGTCTTGATTCTCTCCCCATCCTCCCTGGATGTTATAACGCAGAAACCTATTCCCATGTTGAACGTCTTGTACATCTCAGCATCAGAGGTCTTGCTTTGTTCCTGTATGTTCTTGAATATAATTGGCTTTTCTGGCATTTTATCCAGGATGAAGCCATGGTCTGTAACCCTCAGAAGATTCCTGAAACCACCCCCCGTTATGTTCACCATCCCATGGACTTCGAAGTTATTAATTAATTCAAGAACGGGTTTGACGTATATTCTTGTAGGGGTTAGGAGCTCCATCCACATACTCTTGGACAGAACCTTCCTGGCTAAAGTCAAACCATTAGAGTGTATTCCGGAACTCCTGAATCCCAGAACCATGTCTCCCGGAGTAATCTTTTCTCCTGTGATGATTTCATCCTTTTTTACAAGGCCTATGGCTGTGCCAGCTAAATCAAACCCCAGACCATCGACGCCCTTTATTATGTCAGGTAGTGTTGCCAGCTCCCCACCAACTACAGCGATTTCGGCCTGTTTGGCTCCCTCATAGATGCCGTGCATTATCCCCTTTATTGTCTCAGGGTTTATTTTTTCCGTCGCCAGATAGTCTACCATGGCTATGGGCTCGGCCCCCAGGCAGATCAGGTCATTCACGTTCATGGCCACCAAGTCAATCCCTACAGTATCGTATATCTCCAGCTCCTGAGCTACCAGAACCTTGGAGCCCACACCGTCGGCGCACATACCAAGAGCGTAGTCTCCCATATCTATGAGGTTGGCGAAGGAGCCGATTCCCTGCATGACAGCACCGGTTCTCCCCTTCCTGAACATGAAGGTCTTCTCGAGAAGTCTTGTTATGCCTTTGATAGCCTGCTCTTCCCGATCTATGTTAACTCCGGCCGTGGAGTAGGTTATCTTTTCCATATGTATCAAATTATTTATAAGGCATATATTAAAACCCGAGCCCGAAGAATTCCTTGGCGTTTTCTGTTGACACCATCTCCACCACCTCCAAGTCCAGGCCCTTTATTTCAGCTATCTTCTCAGCTACCTTTTTCACGTTCAAGGGCTCGTTCCTGGTCCTGGGTTTCGGGGCGAGGAAGGGTGAATCAGTCTCCAGCACAATCAGCTCCAAGGGTGTTTCTCTGGCAATTTTTTGTTTCTGCTTTGAGTAGATTATGGAAGCGGGTATGGAAACCAGATACCCTCTGGAGACCGCCTTCTTCACTTCGTTTATGGTGCCGCTGAAACAGTGGAGCATCACATCCGTATCTTCTGGCTCCAGCATATCCAAAACATCGCTTTCAGCATCCCGGGAGTGTATCACCAGGGGCTTGTTTAATCTGTCGGCTAACTGGATGAATTTTTTGAAGTTTATTTTCTCTTTATCTCTGTTCTCCCTCTCTTTAACCCAGTAGTAGTCTAAGCCCACCTCTCCTATTGCAACAATCTCTTTCCTGTGTTCCTCTATCAGCTCTAGGGTCTCTTCCACTATGGAATCATTCAGCTCTGAGGGAGATAAGCCGAGTGTTGAGTACACTTTCCCGTATTCTTCACTTAACTTCAGGGTTGATCTTATTCCGCCAGGGCTTACTGCGGAGTTTATCATAACCACGCCAGCATCCAATGCCCTGCTTATGACTTCATCCCTGTCCTCGTTGAACTGCGGGAAGTGTAAATGACAGTGAGCATCTATAATCATTTTAGTATAATTAGGGTAATTACATTGCCATCAGCACACTTTTATTCCACCATCATATCTATTTAGCTACAGATCATAAAAAATATATATTTTAGAATTAGACGACCTCAATTCACTTCAACAACAATAAAAGCCGTTCATTGCATATGTTTGTATAATCCAATTTCCAGTATCGTATAAACCATATTAGTTCCTTATCCCTTTTCATGGAGATGGATAGATACGTTACGACAGTTGGAATAGTTATTATTGTAGTATTGATTGTTGGAGGATATCTTCTGTTAGAAACAGAGAGGGAAGAAGGAAAAAGAGCGAGTCTGGAGGATGCGGAACCAGGAGGGGGGAATTATCGCCCTTGAAAAGAAGAGGGTTTTGATAGTTCACTCCTACCATGAGGAGTGGGGTTGGAATCAGGATACGGAGGAGGGGATAATTGAGAGTCTTAAAAGAAAGGGCTATATCCCAAACAGGGGATATGAATTTAAAAAGTTGGCTCTTCTCCAACTTTAGGATAATCTAGTATCACATTTTTCTGAGCGCTTCTATCCTGTCATCGATGGGGGGGTGGGTGTTGAAGATGTTGCTGAACCTCTTTTTTACGGGGTCGGCGAGAAACATTGGCGCTACAGCTGCATTAACCTTAGTCTTAGGTCCCTGCTCATAGTTCGCCTTGATCTTCTCAAGGGCTGAAATCATTCCAGTATTCGTTCTAGCAAGCTGAACCGCGCCCGCATCAGCCATATATTCCCTCTTTCTTGAGATTGCGAGCTGCACAACCCGGACTATCAAAGGAGCCAGTACTGCGAGGAGTATCCCCAGTATGAGAAAGACTGCGTTCCCTCCACCCTTGTTCCTGTTTCTCCCGCCAAACCACATGCTCCTCAGAAATATCTCGCTTATTATGGAGACTATCCCCACCATCACAGCAATCAATGTAACAAAACGTATGTCGTAGTTTCTGATGTGGGTCATCTCATGGCCCAATACCGCTTCAAGCTCCCGATCACTTAGCTTATCCAGTGCCCCTTCAGTCACACATATCACGGAGTGCTCCGGGTCTTTGCCTGTGGCAAAAGCATTGATATCGGGAGAGGGCATGATATAAACCCTTGGTGCTGGCATACCCGATCCCAGAGCAAGACCCTCCACCTGATTCCTGAGGTGCCTATACCTGTCCCCTGAGGCTTCATGGGCTTTTACAGACCTCAACGCTATCTGGTCAGAGTATTGGTATGTTCCAACCGTGTATACGAGAGAAAATATTATCCCAAAAATCAGGAAGATGAAGGTGAACCCTGGATCATATACCTGGGCGATAACCCACGAGAACACTATAATAACCAGGAATATGAACGCTACCAGAATCCATGAGTTCCTCTTGTTCCTGTTTATCTGGTCGAAGAAGCTTATCTTTTCCATGCTCATACGTCGAATTCAACCTTGGGTACCTCCCTCTTCTCCGCTGGCGTCTCAAGATAAGGTTTCTCTTTTTTAGTCATGAAGGATGCGAACCACATACCGGGTATGGTTGTTACCGTGTTGTTGTAGAACAAGACAGAATCATTGTAGAACTGCCTCGTGTATGCTACCTTGTCTTCTATGTCAGATAACTCCTCCTGGAACTTCATAAAATTCTGGTTAGCCTTCAGGTCGGGGTAGTTCTCTGCCACAGCAAATAAGCTCTTTAGGGTATCCTGAAGCATGTTGCCTGCTCGTGCTCTTTCCTCAACGCCCTTTGCTTTGACCAGTGACGCCCGGGCCTCCGTTACCCGTATAAGGACTTTTTGCTCGTGCTTCATGTAGGCCTCCACTGTCTTCATAAGGTTGGGAATAAGGTCAGCTCTCTTCCTGAGCTGTACGTCTATCTGAGACCAAGCGTTGTCTATTCGGTTCCCTAACACAACAATCCGGTTGTAGTAGTAGACAAAGACTACGGCAAAAACCAGAACCAACAAGATAATGAAACCCAAAATCAGTTCAATCATTTTTTTACCTCCATCTTTTAGATATTTGGTTGAATCAATAAATACTAGATTTCTTTGACCTCCCCCATGTCTGTTATGTTGAAGTATTCGCTGAATCGGGGGGTGGTGGATAAAATCAGGGTACGGCCGTGTTTTTTCGTTTCTATGAAATCCTGCTCCCTGAGTTCCTTGATGTACCTGTAGGCTCTATTCCCCCGAATCCTGACCACATCCGACTGTTTAACGGGCTGTTGGTGGGCTATCAGCGCCAGAGTCTTTAATGCCGCGGAAGAGATTTCTTTCTCAGGTGCGAGGTGGAGTATCTGTCTCTCTACGCCAGCTTCTAGTGTCATCCGGTAACCGTCTGAAACCTCCTCCACCACGATGCCGGTACCACGGCTTAAGTACTCCTCCCGCAGCTCCTCAAGATATTGTCTGATGGAACCCGGGTTGCCTGAACTACATGCTGATGCAATATCTTCTACGCTGAGAGGTCTTCCCGCTATAAACAACGCCGCCTCAACCAGCTTTTTTGTTTCATCGCTCACTCTTTCTTATCCCCCTTTTCTTCCATCTCATCTAATGCCTCCTCTACCTCATCCAACACCTTATCCACATCAGCAGATTTCTTTCCTCTCTTCCCTGAACTATCTTCTTTCACACCAGACTCCTTTTTTTTATTCCCTGACTTCTTCTCTTTATTCTCCGGTGGTTTAGCTGCTGGTGGCTCGGCTGCTGGTGGCTCGGTAGGTGGTTTCTCTTCTTTCTTCCCTGAACTATCTTCTTTCACACCAGACTCCTTTTTTTTATTCCCTGACTTCTTCTCTTTATTCTCCGGTGGTTTAGCTGCTGGCTGGTGGCTCGGCAGGTGGTTTCTCTTCTTTCTTCCCTGACCTGAGCTTTAGGAACACAACCACAGCCACGACCGCTAAAACCAGCAGAATCAACAAAACCCCTCCAATAATCAATAATAGCATCATATCCATTCCACCACCCTCCTCTGCTTGGGTGGTGGTTGTGGCGGGTATTGTCGATGGCACTGGTTTTAGTAAGGTTGTTGTTGTTATCTTAATGGTCGAGGTTGTTGATTTTAGGGTGGTTGTTGTGATGCTTGTTGTTGTAGTAGAACCTGCCCTGATATCCACATCAAAAACCCGCAGTTCTCCTTGGTCGTAGTTGTGGTCTAGTTGGGCCTCCTGCCAGCCGAAACCGGATGCTATCTCCAAGCTACCGTCTGAGTCGAAGTCTCCTACAGCAATCATCCGGGCGTTTATTTCTTTCTGTTTTTCCAAAATAGTGTACATCCAACCAGTCAGGTTCTCCCCATCCGATCCGAACACCTGTATGGATTTAACGCTGCCTGTGATGATTTCTTTGATATTGTCTTTGTTCAAATCCGCTGTTTCAATACTCAGTATCGTGCTGTCTATCTCTGAATCCCATT
This sequence comes from Candidatus Altarchaeales archaeon ex4484_2, assembly GCA_002254565.1. Taxonomy (GTDB): domain Archaea; phylum Altiarchaeota; class Altiarchaeia; order IMC4; family QMZM01; genus EX4484-2. The sequence goes on from NJEG01000003.1 coordinate 39,046, forward strand.
TTTTCACGCCATCTGAGTCTACAACGTATAGTTTCGGGTAGGAGCTGAAGATTATCTCTTTCCTGCCGTCGTTGTCTAAATCCTTCGCCCTGACTGATGAGACCAGCCGCTCTGTTTTATAGTTCCACATCTCGTTTCCTTGGTTGTTGAGTACGATGAGTTTATTGTCGTATGCTGCTACCAGAATCTCTTTCCCTCCGTTGTTGTCTATGTCGCTGATGCTTATGCTGTAGTCGTTTGCCTGATAGACTCCCTTATCTATTTCATAACTCCATTCTGTTTTGCCTTTTGAATTCAGGACATATAGTGTTGCCTTCTTCCTCTGATCGTTTGTTAATGCTATTATCTCCATCTCAGGATCCGAGTCAATGTCTACTGCTTTCACGTAGTATGCTGGGTTGTCTAATTCTGCTGTCCACTTGATGCCAAGTTTCAGGTTCCATGAGGATTCAATCTGTTCCAACAAATATATTTTTCCATGTTTACCAGCAAGTAATATCTCGTTTACGCCGTCTCCGTCGAAGTCTCCCACATCCATAGAGGATATCGAGTCCAGAGCTTCCTTGGGTTTATATTTCACGGTGGTATCAAGCCCCAGAACATAAAGATATCTGTCCCTATCCAGGGATGTTACTAGCACATCTTTCTCCCCGTCTCGGTCGAAGTCCATGACCTGAAGGTCTGTTATCTCGTCTTCTATCCCAATGAACTGCCAGGTAGCTGTCCATTGATCCTCACAGTCTTTTAGTTTTAGATTGTATACTACGCCGTTGCTTGAGCCGGCGAAGATTTCAGGTATGCCATCATTATTTAAATCAGCTGCCTTCACCAGTTTAATGTGGGGGCCGTTTGTTTCATATACGCATGCTGTTTTTATTCCCTCATCTACCGCGGATACGCTGTAGACTAGGAAGGCTATAATCACCCAGTACATTATTTTTGTTTTCATCTTTTTCAATCACATGATTCTGTTAAATAATTATTTGTTCCTGTGCATAAAACATGATAGTAGAAGCAGTTTCTCGAAAGCTATTTTTTTCTCTGCTGTTATTTCAACACCCAACCCCAGCTTCCTCAATTCCTCCACCACCTCACCTGGATTGTTTAGTGATGAAACCACCAGCTGCATTCCACCCCTCGGCTCCAGGTAGGCCTTGAATTCGCGGATGAATTCATCTATCACCTCTCGTCCTCCCACCCCTCCACACCACGCCTTTTCTAGCATGTTTTTTCCCGTAACCGGCAGGTAGGGTGGGTTGAATAGTATGAGATTGAATTTCTCTTTTTTCTTTATGTTCCTGAATAGATTGCTTTCCCTGAATTCTATGTTCCCTGCCTTGTTTAATCCGGCGTTCTCTTCCGCCAGCTTCAATGCCAGGGGGTTCACGTCCACTGCCAGCACACAGGATGCCGTATCTGAGGCAATTATTGCCTGCAGGCCTGTTCCGGTGCCCATGTCCAGGACAGTGTCTCCTTCCTCCACAAGCTGGTTGTCTGCCAAAAGAAGTGAGTCCTCTGCGGGCTTGTACACCTGCTCGCTTGTCTTTATTTTGTGGTCATGGTAGTAGTGCATATTTATCCATGGAAGACAACATATATTTATTGTAGGATGAAACATACTGTTGCATTATCTGGCAGCTTCCAAGGAAGTAGTGAGGCCTTGTTCCGGAATCTCCCGAAGGAGGGGGTTATTCATTCCTCCCTTATTGGGCGGGAGGTTGTTTTCAGGGTGAGAAGTGATAGACTGGATGAAATCAAAAGCCACCTCTCCAGTATTGGTGTGGAGAACATCAGCATCCTTGAGTGGCGTGAGTCGGGTATGACCTTATCCGGCTCCGGGCTGGGTTCTGATGATGCTGGTGTGGTGGAGGTTTCCCTGATTCCAACAGCCTCAGGAGAGGGTTTCAGGCAGCTGGCTGTTTTAAGCGAACTAAGCTTTGAGAGATCTTTTCTCCTGAAGGTTAAGGGCAGGGTTGAGGATGTGTTGGAGGATGCTGGTTTAACTGACGTGCTCTATACGGTAAGAATCAAGAGCGACTCCCAGTTGGAGGAGATACTGGATGCTGCCTCAATCGCCACCCTGAATGCGGTCTTTGACGCAAGCGGTGTAATCGCCATAGACTAAGGCAGGAACAAACAGTAGTACGTCTTTATTCCATTTCTCTGATGAATTATTACAAGCCCGTAGCTATAGGGTTATCTAGGGGGTATAGGAGCCTACACAAAATAAACCATTATCTTACTAGAGGTTGGGGTGTATGAGGTTATCTTAGATTAATGAATACCAGTATCTCCCCGAAGCCTTCTTTATTGTATGGCTGGAGAGCTAATCCCACGGTCGGTGATTCTCCTGTTGCCTTCATACCCACCCCTGGTGTGGAGGATAGCATAATTCGGTCGCCGACTGCGATGGGTCCGTTCTCTGGGGAGACCTTCACCAGCACTCTGCCGGCTAGGGATACGAGAACCCTTGTTTCGTTGCTGAATTCTTCATCTGCGAACCCCCCTAAAAGGATTCCTGGATTGGCTGAGACCACCCCGATGAGCGGTAAATTTTTTTGGGCTTTCTGGACGAACACGGGATTCTTCAAATCTAAAGCAACCAGGTCACCTGGTTCTAGGGTGGTGTCTTTTGTCGGATAGTTTTCTGCCAGATCCATTTCAGTAACTGCGGTATGTTCAGCGTATATGCTGCCTTGGGTGCGGACTGCATTATCGCAGTTGTCGCCTCCGTCGTCTACGCACAAAACCCCGTCATCTATTATCAGGGAGGTTGGGGGTACCTTCCCTGGAGGGACCTCATCTGTGGGGTTGCCCATGTAGATGTTCCCATCACCCCTGATAATCATCCTCGTTGTTAAGGGGTTGCCTACGCCTGCACCTGTGTTCTCTCTGGTGCGGAATTCAAGTCTTATGGGGCAGTCATCGATTACTGAACACATGCTCCCGTCTGCTACAGCCCTGATCTGCGCACCAATCTGGAAATTACCGGGTGAGGGCTGACAGTAGGAATAGAACCCGATCGCTCCAATCGGGTCGTTTGCGGCTGGATTGAACGGGTGGCCGCTAGGGGAGTCAGGGCTGTTGCGGGTGCCGGTTGCTCAATAAATGTTAAGGTCTGCTGTCTCGCTTCCGTAGGAGTAGAGGTTGATGTCGCCGGATCCGTCTTCGCTGTCAATCCGCAATCCACCTGCTAGGAGATGAATTAGTGCTAATGGGTTTGTCTCTCAGATGCCTACCCTATCGCCTGAGGGGAAAACATAGTCTCCCTGCTGGAAGGTTCCGGGAGATATCTCTTCCGCTGGATGACCCTGTATCGGAGGGCTCTGCGAGAAGACATAGACTGCAAGAGAACACAAAACCAGAACCACCATAATACCGTAAGCATGCCTCCTCCCGATATTAAAGTTTACATTGAATTCTATTATCCCCACCTCATTAGATAACAAGGAATAAACAAGTAGTTATGTCTTTATTCCACGTGCACACGCTTTAGGTCTATGTCTCCGCCTATGAAATCCAGGAACTGCCTTACTGAGCCTTCAACGTCCCTGGACTGTGTGATACTCCGCCCTACTATGATTATATCAGCGCCCTCCTTTACCGCCTCCGGCGCCGTCTGGGGGTCTATCCCTCCTGCGACAGCGACCATCAATTTCGGGTTCTTCTTCTTCAGCTCCTTTATGAGATGCCATCTCTGCTCCTGCCTTCCTTCCGCGTCAACGCACCGGTGGAGTATCATTATATCAGGCAGGTCCTTCAGCTCCCCTAGTAGGGCAACAGGGTCTTCCACGTTCATGGTGTCTACTATTGCGTAGATTCCAAGCCTGTGGGCTTCGTAGATGAACTTGTCCAGCACCTCAGGGGCGGCCAGACCTGAGGCCGAAATCGCTTTTGGTGACCTCTCTGATTTCTTTTATCACCTGAACCCCGTATCTCTTGATTAGTGGAGTGCCTGCCTCCAGTATTATTTTATCGCTTTTGGGGACCTGAGCTATGACTTTCTTCACCCTCTCTATGTCCGGGACATCTAATGCTATCTGGAGGTATGGTGTATTCCATTCCGGTAGTCTTGGTACCTTAAAGCCCATTATTGGATGCACCGCCCGATCTTTATCGTATCTTATTTTTTCTGCGTTGGGGTAGTCTGTTAAGGCTCTTTTGAGTGCCAGCTTTGTTGCCCCGTAGTTATATTGGTATATCTTCCTATAATCTATTGCCTCAGGGTGTATGAATACGGAGACTATAACAACCCATTCATCTATTTTAGCCAGGGGTATGACTTCTTCTTCTACTGAGTCCGCTATTGCTTTGGCAACGGCTGCCTGTGCGGGCCCGAATATTTTCTCCACATCCTCCATGCCCTGGACTGTTACTTTAGGCACCACGAGGGTGTATGGTTTCGCCGGCAGGTTTGGTCTAATAACTGAGAGCAAGGGTGTATGTCCCTTGGATAGTTGCGTGAGGCCGTTAGCGAATGCTTCGCCGACGACACCCTCTTTTTCACCGATCATCAAATCAACGTGCGCTACTTCATTACCTGAGCCGACAAGTGCTTCACCAATCTTGAACATTTTTTTTTTGAAATGAATTTATTAATTATGCGTCATTACTTAAATGCTGACTTCACATGATGCTGAGACATATATCCCAGAATGATGATGCTAGTGATTAATGTGATTGGATTGAAGCTATTGCTATGATTGTCACACCCGTTGGTCTATCAGTCATTTTCGTCTATATTTTCAAGGTAACCTGTATTTCCGTCTGCTTTCTGTGAGTGCTTCTACTGCAGGGAGCCTGTATCCGGCCAGCAGGTTCACGCACGCGCTTCCCCCGGAGCTTATGTGCGTTATGTCCCCGTGGAGGTCTAGTTTTTTTGCTGCCGCCACCGTGTGCCCTCCCCCGATAACAGAGAAGGCATTGGATTCCGCGATAGCCTTCAGTATCTCCTCGGTGCCGTACTTGAATTTCGGGTCCTCGAACACACCCAGCGCGCCGTTAGCGAAGATGGTGCCCGAGTTCATTAGTATCTCCCTGTATTTCTCAACTGTGTTGTGGCCTATGTCGCTGATTTTGTAGTTCTTGGGCAGGTCGCTTACCGGTATCTCCATCCTCTCCCCGTAGTGGTCTAGCGCCAGGTCAGAGGGTAGTATTATCCTGTCAGAGTACTCCTCCAGCAACTCCTTCCCCACATCAATCTGGTCCACCATCTTCTTCCCCCTGATGAATTCTATGCTGGGATCCCCGATCCGGTATCCCTTAGCAGCTAATAGGATGTTGGCTACCACACCCCCTGCCAGGATGTATTCGGTGTCGTTGTTCAGGGCTTTCCTGGCTATCTTCAGGGAATCATCTGCCTTCGTACCCCCTAATACGAAGGTTATGGGTTTCTTGGGTTTCTTGAGTATGCCTTCTATCGTGTCTATCTCCTTCTGCATCAGCCTGCCCGCAAGAGACTTCATTACTGTTGGGAATCCTACCACTGTGGGTTGGCTTCTGTGCGCGGTGGCGAAGGCGTCATTTACGTACACGTCGAAGGAGTCCTTTAGTTTCTGGACGATGAATGTTTTGGCTTGCACATCACTTGGCCTGTTGATTACTTCCTCGCTATGGAAGCGGCAGTTTTCCAGTAGAATCAGGTCCCCCTCCTTCATCTCTTCCACCTCTTTGAGGACGTAGCTGCTGAATATGGAGTCCACGTATTTCACCTCCCGATCCACTACTTCACTTAGTCGTTTAGCGTGCCTTTCGAGGGTGGTGAAGTCCATATCCCCTGGTCTGCCCTGGTGTGCTAACACAACAGTCCTGGCTCCTGAATCAACAAGTTCCTTGAGGGTTTCCTGGTGGGAGTTGAATCTCCGGTAGTCCATCAGCTCCCCTGTTTTGGGGCTTATGGGTGTGTTTATGTCTATCCTTAATAACACCCTCTTTCCCTTGAAGTCGTAGTCGTCCATAGAGTATACCTGTTGCATCATTTTTTTCTCACGATTGTTTTTTTAAGTTAGTCTTGTATTGTTTAATTATCCCTGTCTTTGAATAAAACAGGCTGCGGGATTAAAAGATGCTGGATTTGGAGGTTTTTTTCACCAGGAGGAAGGGACAGCTTAGGGTTGCCAAGTTTATCTTAAGAAATGGTTTAAGGGTTTCCCCCGACGGGGGTCTCTACTTTAAGGATATCGAAGTTCCTCACACCTCCATAGCCCGGGTCTTGGATGTGGACAGGAGGCTTATTAGTGCTACGATAGATTCTATCCTCTCTGATGAGCGGTTGAGGGGCATCTACACTAAACTGGATTCCATGGTTTTGTTAAGGGATGTTGCTTCCGAACTCGGCTTCGGAGCTATTGAGGTTATCCCGACTGATGCCGCCTCCAGGGGTATTGTTGCTGATATTGCGGGTATTATTGCAGATTCCGGGATTATTGTGAGGCAGTTAACGACTGATGATCCTATGTTCAAGAATGCTAAGATGCTTGTAGTAACCGAGAAACCGTTGCCCAGGGAGTTGATTGACAGGATTCTGGAGCTCCCTGAGGTGGAGAAGGTTGTGGTATTGAATTGATGTTTTACCTGATTCTTAGGTGGATTACCTAATTTTTAGGTAAACTATGTTCCGTAGTTACCATACCACTCCAGCTCAGCAGGCTTCTCTTTTTCTAGCATCTCCCTCCACTTCTCATCTGTGAGGCGGTCTCTCATGGGTTGCTTGAACTCGTAGTAGCTGAACACCGGCCCTGCGCCAAGCAGTATTCGTCCGTCAGGGACTTTGTAGGCCACAACAACCAGTTTAACGTAGCCTACGCCTTCCTCCAAAACCTCTTTAGTGTTCTGGTCGGTGTGTACGTCCGCAACCACTGTCGTCTTCTTTGCTTTATCATCAACATCCGCTATGACACCCCCAAGGTTTTCCCCGAAGTCTTTGATGAATTCATAGTCTTCCTTAGTTAATTCCTTGTTCTCGAGTTCATCTATGGAGATGTTAACCAGCCGCTCAAGGATGCCCTCAAGGTTATCCAGCCGGTTTTTTGCTGAATTATCCAGGACATCCATCTCATCCAGGCCCCTGTTGGTCATCCTCGTCAGAGCCAGCAGCCTGTTATAGAACTCAGGGACCGGCTCCACGTAACCCACAACCGGCTTCTCCGGTATGGGCATAGGAGCAGAAATCAGTTCCATTGTGTAGCTTTGTTTAGCGTATAGTATGGTATCGTGTCTGAGCTCGGTCCAGGAAGCTAACGCTGTGGTCAGCTCCTTATCCTGCCAGGCGGTGGTTTGCATGAATGTTGGATAGCCTTTAGAGAAATCCTTCAGTAAGGGTTTCATAGCATAAAGCCAGCTCCAGTAGAGGTTCTTCTGCCAGTCTTCCTGGCTGAAGTTGCTGAATTCCTCCTGAAGTTTCCTGAATCTTATCTCATAGCTTGTGTTTCTGCCCTCATATTCCGTATCACCTAACTCAATTAAAAGCTCTTTCGCTCTTATGGAGCCGAGCAATGCCATCGCATCCAGACCACGTGGGAAGCATCTTGCCGGTCCCGCGTCCGTTATACACATCGTGAACGGTTCACCGCTCCCGGAGTACATCCCGACGTAGGGTGAGACCAGATTAGAGAACATGTAGCTGTCTGGGATGAAGCGTTGCCCCATCAGCCTGAAGCCTTGGGTTTTCTTGAGAACCTCATCTGCTTGTTCAGCGCTGAAGGGCGGCCAGAGGGTGGCATCTCCTGTGCCCCCGTATATCTTTGGTGTCCTGTATTCCGCCAGCTTGGCTTTGAGCTCACCTACCTTCTCTGTTGTCAGGTCCGCTGGATTAAATTCGTTTCCGAAGACGTGGTTCATGGCCTCAATGTATTCATAGGGACCCAGGTCATCGGATAATCCGACGTAGAAGGCTGTTACTGAATAAATCCGGTCCCACATACCTCTTAACTCATTATCTCCCGCAAGATCGGACGCGATTAAGGCTGCCTGCATGGTTTGTATCCTGGCGTCGTATAGGGAGATAAGGGCTTTACATGGAGGGAAATCATTACATCTTTCCCCCACACCCACTTGATCAGTTCCCTTCAAGAGCATGCTTATCCGCCCATACCACATGAACGCCTTAAAGTAGTTCTTGAGTTTCTCTGACCGCGTGTAGTGTCCCCGTGGAACATACTGGCTGTAGTCTTCTTTGTAGATGAAGATCGGTGAATTGGAGAAGCCTTCATGTTTCTCAATCAATCCAAGCTCCAACCCAACCTCCTCCTGCACAAAATCAGGGATCTCAAAACTGTATTCCGCAAGATCCTTCTCACTGAAGTAAGCGTCCATACACTCCCACTGATGCTCGTAGGGACAGAGTTGATCCTTCCCTGGTTTCAGCAATCCAAGTCCAACAGAGAGGTAGGCAGCATTTCTCCTGTATGCCTCCTTCAGGTCTCCTGAAGCAGCGTTGTATCCCTCAACAGAATTTTTAAGCAACTCATTGCTGATGTTCCAGATTGCGTCATAGAACTCTTTTTCCTCGATTTGCCTGAGGGTTTCATCGAACTGTATGTGGTAGAGGTGCAGTAGACTGTCGGATGTGATGAAGACTGGTATCTCCCGCTCCTTCAATATCTCGTATGGGTTTGTTATGTATTCCTCGCCTCTGTTGAAGGGGTTCTCCATTACAGCGAAGCCGTTCTTCTCCAGCAGAGATATTGCTCCGTCACTTAACGTGATCTTCCCTCTGAAGTCGTTGAAGTTGCTTACGTCAGCTGTCGCCAGCGGCAGATTGTATTGAGCGGTCTTTAACTCAACATCCAGCGGATTCAGGAAATAGTATCCTGTGAAGCTGATTCCTTCTGCTTCAACACCTGAGAGATTTATTGGCTGGGTTATCAGGGTAGAGGGTGTGGTAGGTAGTGTTGTGGATACTATTGTGGAAGTTACGGTTGCTGTCGAGGATGTTGTGGTTTCAGATGGTCTTTCAACACATCCAGTAAACAATAATCCGGTTAACAATACCAGGAGGAGAAGGGTTTTCGTTTTCATATTACATATTCTTTAGTGTATGTTTGATCTTTACCACAGTCATATTCCACCAGCACGCTATCGCTTGCACAGAAGTCATATAATGTACGGGCCATGGTGGTTGTCGGACAACCGGAGCCATCTTGATATGAAATCGAACCTTTCTTGTGGATATCTCCATGATCTGTGCTAGAGCAACTGAGGGAACAGGTTATCTGGGAGAAGAGGGAACAGTCATATCTATTAAATTCATTCTGGATTTTGTCACAGAATGATTTGTTTTTACTGTAACGTGCAGCGTGGTAATAGCAATTATCTATGAGTCCCTGATCTTGGATTTTGTCACATATGGAGAAGTCTTTTTTTAGGATGGCAACACGTTCGTAGCAATCATCTATGAGTTTTTGATCTTGGATTTTGTCACAGTCAGAGAGTTCTAGGACGGCAATAGATTCGTAGCAAACATATTTGAGTTTTTGATCTTGGATTTTGTCACAGTCAGAGAGTGATAGATCATCTTTGACCATAAAAACTAATCTGTAGCACCATGTATCCTGTCCCTCCTCGTCGCATATGGAGGGGTTTTTCTCCTTCACAGCGAAGTATCTGTAGCAATCATGTCTAGTAGAACTTTCATTGATTGTTTTGCAAATCAGGGATCCACCATTACCTTCATCATCGGGCACGGATGATATTGTTTTGGAAGTTGTGGTTGCTGTCGAGGATGTTGTGGTTTCAGATGGTCTTTCAACACATCCAGTAAACAATAATCCGGTTAACAATACCAGGAGGAGAAGGGTTTTCGTTTTCATATGGGCTTCCCTCTCAATACAGCAGTTTTTCCATTCCCCCGAATACAACAACGTCCATATATAGACATTGTTGCATATTTATATACTCAATTGTATATAGTTACCCATGGATGGATTTGTTGTTAACCCAGTATACATTGAAATACAGGAAACAGACCCTGTGAAGGCATACAATGCAGTAAGGCAGAGAGAAAGCTACCTCCTGGAGTCAAGCGACGGAGGGGAGAAAGTAGCCAGATACAGCTTCATCGGATTCAACCCCGCACTTAAAATAGAGTACGGGAACAAAAAAATCAAGCTCGAAATAAAAGACCCTGAACTCTCAAACATTAATGTTAAGGAGGGAGACCCCATAGCTGCCACAAGAAACCTCATGCAACAGTTCCAGAAGATAACAGAAAAAACACCCAGGTTCTTCGGGGGGTTGGTGGGTTACTTCAGCTACGACATAAACCGCTACCACATCAAACTAAACGGGAACTCACAAGATGACTTAAGGCACCCGGACTGCGAATTCCTCCTAGCCAAAAACAACATAGTATTCGACCATAAGCTGGGGAAAACCTACCTCATATCACACCAATTCCATCCCGGCATAGATGAGGAAGCAATCAGGAAGGATCTGGGAGAGATAAGGGATGCTATAGCAGACCAGGCGGAAACCAGGGAACTGGATGAGGATGTGGAAAAGCTATCATACTCATCCAACACAGAGAAGAAGAGATTCAGCCGTTCTGTTAGAGAAATCAAGGAGCACATCAAGGCAGGGGATATATTCCAGGCTGTTCTATCGCAGAGGCTGGACACCGAATACTGTGGAGATAAATTCCAGGTATATCGGAGACTGAAGGAGATCAACCCCTCACCCTACATGTACTATCTGGAGCTGGGGGATAGGAGAATTGTTGGCTCCTCTCCCGAGATGCTTGCGAGGGTGGAAGGCAGGAGGGTGGAAACCTACCCCATAGCGGGCACCAGACCAAGAGGTGGAGCCCCGGGAGAGGATGAACGGCTTGGTAGAGAGCTTTTGGGAGATGAGAAGGAGAGAGCTGAGCACGTCATGCTGGTTGACTTGGGGAGAAACGACATAGGGCGGGTATCAGAGTACGGCAGCGTGGAGGTCAGTAGATTCATGCAGGTGGAAAAATACAGCCACGTGCAGCATATTGTCTCGGAGGTGAGGGGGGAGCTAAGGCAGGATATGGATTGCTTTGATGCGCTGAAGGCTGTTTTCCCAGCCGGGACCGTCTCAGGAGCTCCGAAGGTGAGGGCCATGGAAATCATCGACGAAATAGAGCCCACCAGGAGAGGAATCTATGCAGGCTGCGTGGGGTATTTCTCATTCAACCAGAACATGGACACTGCCATCACAATAAGGACGATAGATTTTGAGGGGGATAGGGCATATATACAGGTCGGCGCTGGTATTGTAGCAGACTCTAACCCGGAAAAAGAATACGAGGAAACAATAAATAAAGGAAAGGCTATGCTAAAAGCAATTGAGGTTAAGGAATGAAAAAAGATAACTCAGATATCAGCCAAAAGATCAGTAATGGAATAATCGCCAGAGCTGAAAGGATCATAGATACTGCTAACATTTTTTGTATGCCTGGCTCTGTCTTTGGATACAATAATAAACTATTATCCAGGGATATAATCCGGGGGTATATAAAATGAGGACAGTGGTAATAGACAACATCGACTCCTTTGTCTATAACCTGGTCCAGTATGTCGGATTACTTGGAGGTAATCCCGCTGTGGTGGAGAATACAGCGGATATTGGGGAGGTAAGAGAGCTGGTGGAGGAGGAAGAAGTGACACATATAATCCTGTCCCCGGGTCCTGGGAGACCGGAGGATGCTGGAGTAACCAATGAGGTTATAAAGGAATACAAGGAGATTATACCCCTACTTGGAGTCTGTTTAGGCCACCAGTGCATAGCTCACGTCTATGGAGCAAAGGTTGTCAGGGCAGGGAAACTCATGCACGGGAAAACCTCCCAGATAAGATATGAAGGCAACAGCATAATGGAGGGCATGGATAACCCCATGAAGGCTACAAGATACCATTCCCTTGTGGTGGACAGAGAGAGCATACCCCCTGAACTGGAGGTTTTCGCATATAGCTTGGATGACGGGGAGGTGATGGGCTTAAGGCACAAGAAATACCCTGTATACGGGCTGCAGTTCCACCCCGAGTCCATATTAACAAAAAATGGGATAAGGATTATTAAAAACTTTCTTGAAATAAAATGAAAGATTTTATCGAGAAGCTTGTGGATGGAGAAGATTTAACTGCGGATGAGGCTGCAAACGCTATGAAGACAGTTATGTCCGGCGAAGCCTCGGATGCGCAGATAGCGTCCTTCCTAACCGCACTCAGGATTAAGGGCGAGACCCCGCAAGAGATAGCATCCCTGGCAGAGGTCATGCACGACTTCGCCGAAAAAATATATCCAGATGTTGACGGAACACTCGTCGACGTCTGCGGCACTGGTGGAGACCAGCTTAACACATTCAACATATCCACCACATCCATGTTTATTGTCGCAGCAGCCGGGATACCGGTAGCCAAACACGGTAACAGATCAATCACGTCCAAATGCGGATCAGCTGATGTTCTGGAGGCATTGGGCGTTAACCTAGACATGGAATTCAATAAGATCAGGGAATGCATAGAAAAAATCGGTATCGGGTTCATGTACGCCCCACTGCATCACTCAGCCATGAAATATGTGATGCCGGCCCGCAGGGAACTGGGTGTGAGAACCGTCTTCAACATACTGGGGCCGCTGACGAACCCAGCCAACGCCAGAGCACAGCTGATGGGCGTCTTTGATCCTGATCTGACAGAGAAACTCGCCAACGTATTCAAGATACTGGGTCTAAAACACACCATAGTAGCCTACGGCGAGCCCGGTGGCGGGAGGTGGGGCAGACAACCTTGAGGAGGGGCTAGAGATAGCAAAAGAGGTTCTATACTCCGGGAAGGCATATAAAAAACTTAACGAGTTCATTGATTTTGCAAGATGACCTTTAATCTGGATACGATAGGGAGTGAGAAACTACATGAAATAAAGGTGTTTAAGGAGAAACGGAGTTTAATCTCCGCAATCAAGGATGCGAAGAGAAACAACCTGAATGCCGTGATCACAGAGATAAAGAGGAGAAGCCCGAGCAGGGGATACATCAAAGACGTTGATCTACTTGAGACGGCGGAGTCTATGGAGGCGGGTGGTGCCTCTGCAATCTCTGTATTGACGGATAAGAGATTCGGCGGAGACTTAAGTGATTTAAGGAGGGTTAAGAGTGGGGTGGAGGTTCCTGTTCTTAGGAAAGACTTTATTGTTGATGAATTCCAGATATATGAAGGCTATGCATACGGCGCAGACGCTGTTTTATTGATTGTCTCCCTGCTTAAGGGAAAAACAGGGGACTTCGTGGAGTTAGCCCATGGGCTGGGGATGGAGGCGTTGGTTGAGGTCCATTCAGTGGATGAACTCGGTTTTGCACTGGATTCAGGTGCGAGATTGGTTGGCGTTAATAATAGGGATTTAGGTAGTTTGAGGATTGATTTAGACACTATTGAACGGCTTGCACCGAAAATCCCAAAAAACAAGCTGATCGTCAGCGAAAGCGGAATCAACAACAAAGAAGACCTTAAAAGGGTTTTATATGCCGAAGCAGATGCTGCATTAATCGGGACAAGCATCATGTTAGCTGAAGATATCAAAGAGAAGGTAATGGAGTTCACAAAAAGATGATTAGGGTAAAGATATGCGGGATAACAAATAGGGGGGATGCGTTGATGGCAGCGGAATATGGGACTGACGCAGTCGGTGTAGTTAACGTTGAGGAATCCAAGAGATTCGTTGACCTAGAGAAGGCCAGGGAAATATTCACTTCCCTCCCGGTTTTCATCTCCAAAGTGGTTGTTGCAGCACCAGACAGCATAAAGGAAGCACTTGAATTAACTAAAAGCGGCGCAGGATACATACAGCTCCACGGAAACGAGTCAAGAGATTTCGTAAAAACACTAAGGAAAAAAACAGGTATAAAAATAATAAAGAAGATATCCGTCGACAAAAACTGCATAGAAAACTCAGGGAGATACGCAGAGATTGCGGACGCAATACTCCTGGATACAGAAACAAAGGGATTGAGCGGAGGCACCGGCGTTACTCACGACTGGGGTGTAAGTAAAAAGGTTGTGTGTTCAATAAATACCCAGGCGATACTTGCAGGCGGACTGAACACAGGGAACGTTAAAGAAGCAATAGACGCCGTAAAACCCTACGCAGTGGATGCATCAAGTGGTGTTGAATCCAGGCCCGGAAAGAAGGATCTGGAAAAACTTAAGGAATTCATAAAAATTGCTAAATCAAAATGAATATGCCAGATAAACACGGGAAATTTATTGAATACGGAGGGAAATTTGCACCGGAGGTGTTGATGCCGGCCATAGAGGAACTTGAGAAGGGATTCAAGAGATATGTGAAGGACCCTGGATTCCGGAAGGAACTGGATTACTACCTGAAGGAATTCGCGGGGAGACCCACCCCCCTCTACTATGCACGGAACCTAACTGAGAAGGTGGGCGGCGCGAAAATATATCTTAAGAGAGAGGACCTAGTCCACGGAGGCTCCCATAAACTAAACAACACTTTGGGGCAGGCACTGCTGGCTAAGAAGATGGGTAAGAAAAGGATTATAGCAGAGACCGGCGCAGGACAGCACGGGGTCGCAACAGCCATGGCCGCATCCGCGGCAGGTATTGAATGTGAAGTCTATATGGGCACCGAGGATATAGAGCGGCAGAAACTGAATGTCTTCCGGATGGATTTGATGGACGCGAAAATAATTCCTGTAGAGTCCGGCTCATGCACCCTGAAGGATGCGATAAATGAGGCGATGAGGGACTGGCTTACGAATGTAGAGACCACCTACTACCTGATAGGCAGCATCGTCGGACCGCACCCGTATCCATTGATGGTAAGGGAGTTCCAGAAGATTATTGGAGAGGAAACAAGGAAACAGATCATTGATAAAGAAGGTGTTTTACCGGATTATATCGTAGCCTGCGTCGGGGGCGGAAGCAACGCCATAGGGATATCCCATGAGTTCCTCGGTGATGAGGTGGAGCTTGTCGGCGTAGAAGCAGGCGGTAAGGGCATAGAGAGCGGAGAACACGGGGCAACCCTCTCCGCCGGAACCTCCGGGGTTTTGCATGGAACATACTCCAAGCTGCTGCAGGACAAATACGGGCAGATAAATATATCATACTCGATCGCTGCAGGCCTGGATTACCCGGGGGTCGGTCCGGAGCTAAGCTATCTGGCAGAGAAGGGGCGGCTTAAGGTAGCGTCTGTGACAGACGATGAAGCGCTTGAGGCCTTTAAGCTCTTGAGCAGGGTGGAGGGGATTGTCCCGGCGCTGGAGTCAGCGCATGCAGTATACCATGCGGTGGAGATGGCGAAAGAGCTAGATGAAGATAAAACAATCATCGTAAACCTCTCCGGGAGAGGGGATAAGGATGTGTTCGTGGTTGCGGAGGCACTGGGGGTGAAGCTATGAAAATAGAGGAGAAATTCAGGGAGCTGCAGGAGAAGGGTGAAGGAGCCTTAATAGGTTTCGTAACCGCAGGAGACCCGACACCTCAGGATACAGTAGATATCGTTGATTCATTGATTGAAGGCGGCGTAGATATTTTGGAGCTCGGGCTACCATTTTCAGATCCCATAGCCGACGGCGTGGTAATCCAGAAAGCCAGCGAGAGATCACTTAAGGCCGGGATGAACCCGGACACCTACTTCAGGATTGCTGGAGAAATCACCTCCGAGATACCTAAGGTCTGCCTGACCTACTACAACCTTGTACTGCAAAGGGGTCTTGAACGATTTATTGTAGACTGCCAGAATTCAGGCATCTCAGGTCTGATAGTGCCAGACCTGCCTATCGAGGAAGCAACCCCTTTACTTGAGGCCTGCAGGAAACATGATGTTGATTTCATCTTCCTTGTTGCACCAACCACCATGGAGGATCGGCTGCAGAAGATCCTGGGTGAGGCAAGTGGCTTTCTCTATGTTGTCTCTGTCTTGGGCGTGACAGGCGCAAGGGAGGGATTCTCTAAAGCAATCAACCCAACCCTTAGGAGAATCAAAAAGCTATCGCCTGAAATCCCGCTCGCCGTGGGGTTCGGGATATCAAAGCCCGAGCACGTGAAGGGCGTTCTAAAGGCAGGGGCTCAGGGGGTAATAGTCGGCAGCGCGTTCGTAAAGATAATCGAAGGAAACAGATCAGACATCAGAAACGCTAAAGAAAAAATCAAGGAACTCTGCAGGGAACTTAAGAACGCAACAAGAAACAAGTGAGGTAGATTAGTTTATTAATAAAACATCAGAATAATCTAATTGAGAAAGTAAAAAAAAAAATGGATGAGAAAATATTGTTGAGTGAGGACGAGATGCCGAAGAAGTGGTACAACATACAGGCTGACATGAAAACTCCGCTGGATCCGCCCCTGCATCCAGGCACTATGGAGCCTGCAACACCTGATTTCCTTAAAGCCATATTCCCTATGGAATTGATAATGCAGGAAGTGAGCCAAGAGAAACACATAAAGATACCTGAGGAGATACGTGATATATACAGGCTATGGAGGCCGTCTCCGTTATACCGGGCTTTTAAGCTGGAGAAGGCGCTTAAGACCCCTGCAAAAATATTCTATAAGTGGGAGGGTGTCTCCCCGCCAGGAAGCCATAAACCAAACACGGCGGTTGCGCAAGCCTACTACAACATGAAGGAGGGTATAGAGAGGATAAGCACAGAAACCGGGGCCGGGCAGTGGGGTTCAGCCATCTCATTCGCAACATCCCTGTTTGACATGGAGTGCACAGTTTACATGGTAAAGATAAGCTACGAACAGAAACCCTACCGGAAGATTCTGATGAAGGAGTGGGGAGCTGATTGTATAGCGTCACCGTCCAACGTAACCCAGGCAGGCAGAGACATACTCGCCAAAGACCCGGATTCGACCGGCAGTCTTGGGATAGCGATTTCCGAGGCGGTTGAGGATGCGGCAACGCACGATAACACCAACTACTCACTGGGCAGTGTACTGAATCATGTGGTACTGCATCAGACTATTATTGGTTTGGAGGCGAAAAAGCAGTTCGCCTCCGTTGACGAGTACCCTGATGTGCTCTACGGATGCGTGGGCGGCGGCAGCAATTTCTGCGGTGCAGTGTTCCCGTTTGTGGAGGATAAATTAACCGGAAAGAAACCGGATACCAAGGTTATCGCATGCGAGCCGATGGCATGCCCTACCCTGACGAAGGGTATGTATGCATATGATTTCGGTGACACCGCGAAGATGGCGCCTATTGTGAAGATGTATACGTTAGGTCACGACTTTGTTCCCCCGCCAATCCATGCCGGAGGACTAAGGTATCACGGGAATGCACCACTGCTTTGTAAGCTTGTGAATGAGGGTGTTATTGGAGCGCAGGCGTACCACCAAAATGAGGTGTTTGAGGCAGCATCCCTGTTCTCGAAGACTGAGGGCTTCCTTGTTGCCCCGGAAACAGCGCACTGTGTGAAGGCAACAATAGATGAGGCACTGCGATGTAAAGAAACAGGTGAGGAAAGGGTTATATTCTTCAACAACTCAGGGCACGGACACTTTGACCTGGCCTCCTATGACGCATACCACCAGGGCAAGCTCATAGACTACGAGTACCCGGCTGAGCTGGTGAAGCAGGCGCTTGCGAATCTGCCCAAGGTTGAATAAATCTTCAACCCTTTTTTTCTCTTTTTTTATTTCATAAACCCGGAGATGGAGATTAAGGTAATCAGGAGCAGTAGAAGGAGGAAAACCATAAGTGCGCGGGAGGTGGATGGGGTAATTCACCTGTATCTCCCGGCAGGTCTTCTGCGCGAGGAGGAACAAAGACACATCCAGTGGGCGAAGAGGCGTATTAAATCACATCACAGGAGAAAGGAGCTTGAAGAAAAAAACGTGGATGGGAAACTGGAGAAGCTGGCAGAGAAACTCAACAAAAAATATTTCGGGGGGCAGCTTTCATGGGAAAAAATATGTTACAGCACAGAGCAGAACTCCCACATGTACGGGAACTGCAACCTTAGAGATAAAACAATCAGGGTATCTGATAGATTGCTTAAGATGCCCGGGTTCGTTCACGACTATGTTGTTGTGCACGAGCTTGCGCATCTGAAGATACCGAATCACAACAAGGAATTCTGGAGGCTTGTGAACCAGTACCCGAAAACAGAACGGGCCAGAGGATACCTGATGGCTGTTAGAATGGGTGATTATGATGAAGAAGATAGGTTTCCTTGTTAACCCCATAGCAGGTATGGGTGGCTTCGTGGGTTTGAAGGGTACTGATGGTGTGGTGGATGAGGCTGTTGAGAGAGGTGCTAAGCCTGTAGCTCCCGTCAGAGCAGGTGAGGCTCTTGACAAAGTTGATAGGAGCGGGTTTATGTTCTTCTGTTGTGCAGGCCCTATGGGAGCTGAATTGTTGGAGGATGGGGGTTTTGACTACGACATAGTCTATGAGCCAGCCAGCCGGAAAACAACAGGCGATGATACTGTTAACGCGTGCAGGGTTTTTCTGGAGAATGAAATGGATTTGATTTTTTTCTGTGGGGGGGATGGCACGGCACGGGATATTTACTCTGTTGTGGGAGATAAAATTCCCCTGCTGGGTATTCCTGCAGGGGTTAAGATGTATTCCGGTGTTTTCGCGGTGAACCCCCGTGTTTCCGCTGAGTTGTTCAATAGGTTCATCAGAGGGGAACTTGATTTAACTGATGCGGAGGTTATGGACATAGATGAAGAAAAATACAGGAGCAACGTCCTTGATTCCCGGCTTTACGGTATTGCCAGGGTTCCGTACGAGAAGGCCTTGATACAGCACCCTAAGTCAATATTTACCTCCGAGAGCGATGATGAGTGTAAAAGAAGGATTGCCTTGTTTGCTTTCGAATTCATGCACGATGACTCGCTTTATATTGTTGGAGCCGGCAGCACTACCAAGGCTGTATTCGACGCCCTGGGACTCAAGAAGACGTTACTGGGTGTTGACGCGGTCAAGAAGAGGGTTGTTGTGGCCCGGGATTTATCCGAGAAGGAACTCCTTGCTTTGCTTGACGAAAACCCCAAGACCCGGATTATCGTCTCCCCAATCGGCGCGCAGGGCTTCGTATTCGGCAGAGGGAACCAGCAGATTTCCTCCAGGGTTATAAGAAGGGTTGGCGTCAAAAATATCATAATATTAGCTACCCCCTCCAAGCTTGCTGGAACAGAGACTTTGTTGGTGGACACAGGGGATAGGGAGCTTGATGAGGAATTATCCGGCTACACGAATATCATCTGTAACTACCGGATGGGCCAGAGGAAAAATATTCTTTCTTTCTAGAAGTGACGGGATGAGTGTATTTTGAGCCAGGTTTCATTCTCTTTTTTGCCTTTTTGTTTTGCCTTAATTGTTTCCAGGACGTATTCCTTGTCGTCATAGTATCTCCTTATGAACTGGATGAAATCGGATTGCTCGTTTATCTTGTTTTGTGTCATGAAGTCTAGAACAGACTCTCTTGTTTTTATCTCCTTCAGGATTTTTTTCTGCGATACTCCTGACTTGTAGGCCATGGAGTTTATTATGGTGGCCGGGAAGTTCTCGAAAACCAGCTTTTTTTGTTCGCTGTTGTAGACGTAGACCTCACCCAGCTGGACCACGTCACCCACAATGTTGCCGACTTCTTTTATCTCAATAACCTGCCTGACTGATTTTGATTTCTCCATGAATCTTTTTAGTGTGACTATCAGGTGGATGACGCTGATCATGTTTATGGGAACGTTCATGGGAGGGGACCTCATTCGCAGGATGGTGTCCCTGGCTGTGTTGCCGTGTATGGTGCCCATGCAGTTGTGGCCCACGTTCATCGCGGCAGCTAAAACAAAGGTTTCCTCGCCTCTGACCTCTCCCACAATAATCCTGTCCCCCCTCTGCCGTAGGCTGTTCTTTACCAGATCCTTCATGGGTATCTCGTCTGTTGATTTCATACGAACCCAGTCTATTATGTAGTCGAGGTTGAGTTCGAAGGTGTCTTCTATTGATATAATCCGTTCTGTTTCCCTGGAGAACATTAATAAAGCGTTCAGTAGCGTTGTTTTCCCGCTTCCAATGCCCCCGCAGATTATCAGGTTCTGTGGTGCTATGTTGAAGCCGTCGATGCATGTCCAGAGGAATGCTGCTGCCTCCGCGGTTATGGTGCCGTTGTTTATTAAATCCACAAGAGTTGGCTGGTTCTCGAGGAATTTTCTTATGGTTATCACAGGCCTCCTGAAGGATACAGGAGGTAGTGTGATGTTCACCCTGACCCCCTCAGGCAGGGTGGTGTCTATTATAGGTTTCTCTGTTAGTTCACCGGAGAAAACCTTTATTTTTTCTATGAGCTTGAATATCTGCTCCTTGTACTTGTATTGTATGTTGGTGGAGCACTTGCCTTTTTTCCTGTGGACTACATAGACTGGTTTGTTGGTGTCTAGTATGAGTATTTCTTCTATTTCGTCGTCTTCAAAAAGTGGCTTAAGTATCCCGTAACTGGATAGGTAGTCAGCAGCCCTCAGCACCTCTTCCTCATCCATGTGTATGTCTTCAGATATTATAAACCGTATCACCATATCCCTTCTCTCTGATGGTGTTGTGGTTGGCAGAACATTGAAGTATTTTTCGATGAATTTATTCTCCAGGTCTGAGAACTTCTCTTCCTCCTCTTGCGTGAAATCAGATTCGTCTACAATGTGTTCGCGGAACATGTTATTTATTAGGTTCACTGATTTAAATCACATGTTTTATTTCCTTATTATCCAATAAGTTAATTCATAGAATGCCCTCTATTGCAGAAAAGATTCTGGCGGCTAAGGCTGATAAGGATGTGGTATCTCCGGGTGAGATTATTGAGGCGGACGTTGATTATGTCATGGTTAACGACGTTACGGGTATGCCTGCATTCGAGGTCTTTGAGGAGTTTGGCACGGAGCCTCTGCGCGAAAAGATTGTGTTGATCCCCGACCACTATGTGCCCAACAAGGATGTTCCCTCAGCCGAGCAGGCTAAGTCCATGAGAGAGTTCGCTGGGAGATATGATATAGGTAACTATTTTGAGGTCGGCAGGGGTGGGGTCTGCCATCAGTTGATGATTGAGGAGGGTTTCGTCGCACCCGGCAGGTTGATTGTTGGAGCGGACAGCCATACCTGCAGCTACGGTGCCCTCGGTGCTTTCGCTACCGGTGTGGGCAGCACGGAGGCTGCGGCTGTTATGGCAACTGGACGATTATGGTTTAAGGTGCCCGAAAGCCTGAAGTTTATTGTGGAGGGTGATCTCAGTAAGTGGGTTATGGGCAAGGATGTTATCCTGAATATTATAGGGGATATCGGGGTTTCTGGAGCGTTATATACTTCTATGGAGTTTTATGGTTCAACGATTGATGGCCTCCCCCTGGCTGACAGGATTAGCATATCTAACATGGCGATTGAGGCGGGGGGTAAGGCGGGTATTATCCCGCCAGATGATAAGGTCTTTGATTACCTTAAGGGTAGGGTGCGCGGCCCCTATAGCGGGATTTACGCTGATGATGACGCAGTCTATAGCGAAGTCTTCGAGTATGATGCCTCTGATTTCGTCCCGACGGTGGCTAAGCCGTTCCTTCCCTCAAACACTGCTCCCGCCTCTGAGCTATCTGGTATAGAGATACAGCAGGCTTACCTGGGCTCCTGCACCAACGGCCGGATTGAGGATTTCCGGGTTGCTGCAGAAATACTCAAGGGTAAGAGAATCAGGGCGAGCGTGCGTTTGATTGTTGTCCCATCAACCAAGAGGGTGTACGAGCAGGCTCTTAGGGAGGGTTTGATTCAGGTATTCTTGGACGCTGATGCTTTTGTTTCCGGCCCAACATGCGGTGCCTGCCTCGGCGGCTACATGGGCGTTCTCGCCAAGGGTGAGGTATGTGTCTCTTCCACGAACAGGAATTTCATAGGAAGAATGGGCCACCCTAAATCGGAGGTGTATCTAGCCTCCCCCGCTGTTGTCGCCGCCTCAGCCTTAACTGGACATATAACGGACCCGGGTGATTTAATGTGAAAAATATTATTTTATTGGCTTTATTGTTTATCCTGGTATCAGGGTGCGTGCAGGAGGAGGAGACTACATCAACCTCTTCAACAGTACCCTCTACTTCAACGACAACCTCTTCACTGACCACAACATCATCTTCAACGACTACGTCAACATCTTCCACGACCTTAAGGGTAGGGCCTTCCTTGGATGCGTTCAATAAATCCTTTACGGCCTGCTCGGATATAGTAAGCCGGAGCCGGGAGATGTGGTGTTACCTGCCTGTTGCATCGGTTGCTCCATTGGAGGCGTGTTATTTCATAGATAACGTGGACTACAGGAGGTATTGTGTGGCCTTGAACTCAGGCCTCTCATCCTGTGATAATCTATCCACTACCTTACTTAGAGGTGAGTGTGTTTTAAGGTATTCCCTGGATTCAGGGAACCCTGGTTTTTGCGCTGATATCACATCAGATGATGTTAGGGATTGGTGTCTGCTCTGGAATGCCCTCAACTCCGGTGATGGGAACCTGTGTGATGGCATCGGGAACAGGGACAGGGTGCGCTTCTGTAAGGCGGTTCTTGATTTGAACACATCTAAATGCCTTGAGTGCAGGGATCTTGATGTGGAGGCTTTTTGCCTGGCTGCGGTGGGCTTGGAGAAAGCTGATTCTTCGGTATGTGATCTGGTGTCTGGTAGGGGTTCGAGGGACAGGTGTTTTATTCTGTTGTCTTATTGGCTTGGTGATGACTCGCTTTGCAGTGGATTAGATGACAGGGACTACATTAAGTTGTGTACTGCTTTATCCAGCTCTGATCTAGGCTCTTGCAGGTCTATTTCGAGGACTCCGTGGGTTGACTTGTGTTTTAGCGCGGTGGCTTATTCCATGGTGGATGGCGATAAAGGAGCTGAGCCCTGGATTTGGTTTATGCTGGAGTCTATGTATTAGGTTGGGGTAATAATGGTTGAAAGGATTGAGGGCAGGGTTTGGTTATTTGGGGATAATGTGGATACGGACCAGATTATTCCGGCGGAGTATCTGGTTACCGGCGATATGAATGAGCTTGCACAACATGCTTTTGAGAGGGTCCGCCCTGGTTTCTCCTCAGGGGTTGAGGAGGGTGATTTGATTGTTGCCGGTGAGAACTTCGGCTGCGGCTCCTCTAGAGAGCATGCTCCGAGGGCTTTGATTGGTGCGGGAGTATCTTGTGTTATCGCTAAATCCTTCGCCCGCATCTTCTACCGTAACTCGATAAACATCGGCTTGCCTGTTGTTGAATGTGATGTGCAGACTGGTGACGGGGACAGGGTGGAGGTGGATTTCAAAAAGGGGAGGATCAGGAACCTCACAACTGGTGTGGGTTATGATTTCCCTTCCATGCCTCCTTTCGTTTTGAGGCTGGTGGAGTCCGGCGGCCTAATCTCTTATGTGAAAAAGCAGCTGGCTGAGGGCGGGAGAGCATGAGGATTCTGGTTTTTGTTTCTTCCAGGTGCCCGCATTGTCCGAAGGCGGTGGCGGGGGTTAAGGCGGTTGCCCCGGATTATGCGAGTTATGGTGTTTCTTTCGAGAAGATCAGGGTGAAAAGTAAGAGGGGGAAGCTTCTTTCTTCACGCTATGGTATCCGGTCTCTTCCCACGGTTTTGTTTCTGGATGATGAGGGTGGGGAGCTGGACAGGTCTGTTGGCGCTCCAAGGGAGTCTTCTTTAAGGGATAAAATCGAGAAGTCGCTGGGAATCAAGAAATCATTCATGGACAAGATTCTTGGGAGAAAGTAATTCCTTGACAGAGAGGTTGAGAGCAGAGAAAGATATTGTGTGAGGTGCCTGTTTAACCCTGAAATCAGCAGATTAAAAGTGTTACGTTTAATGGCGGTTATATCCAATAATTTTGAGAAGCTGCAGTGGACTTTTTATGCTATGACTGCTATTAACGCAGTTATAGCACTTATAATAAAAGCAACAGCCGATAATACCGCTAACCACCATATCTAGATTTCCTAATACTTCTTTCAGCCTCGATGACCCTGCGTTGAATTTCATATTCATCAGCTTGTTTATGTTTACCGCTTATGCTTTGGGTTATTAGTGAGCCAGTAACATCAACCCCTAATATTTCTGCTCGTTTTATCAATTTTCTCCCTTCAACATTTTTACCATAATTTATATAAAGAGTCTGGCTTTAAGAATTTTATTATCACCTCTCAAAATTATTTATCTAATTCTCGCTTCGATATGGTGCTCGACCTTCACTAAAGCTCAGTGGATATAACACGGGGTTTATGGTTTAATTGAACTTCACACAAACTGTCGCAGGCAACAGCTTTGTATAATCTGGGATTCTATAAGAGATCACTTGATTTATGTGTAAATCAGGGATTCTGATGATTCCAGTGAGGGTAGGGATGTTGTATCATTTATCTTTTTGAAATAAATAATTATTTATAATATGGAGAATAAATTTACTGCAGTGTTTGAGCAATTAGGCGGATGGTGGATTGGATACATTGAGGAATTACCCGGCGCGAATACTCAAGGCAGGACATTAGATGAGGCACGAGAGAACTTGAAAGAAGCTGCACACTTAATTATTGAAGCAAACAGAGAAGTGACACGGCGCGAAATCGCAGACACAAATGCTCAAATCATTCGCGAAGAAATATCTGTAGTAGCATAATGAAGCGTCGTATATTGTTAAAGCATATCAGGCGGCACGGTTGCAAATTATTACGTGAAGGCGCTAACCACTCAATTTACTGGAGACCCGTCAATAAAAGAATAACATCTGTGCCCCGCCACAGTGAAATTGTAGATAAACTAGCGATCAAAATTTGCAGAGACCTTGATATTCCAAAACCATAGACCACCTATTTTATCAAAAAATAAGAAGGCCTCGCGACTTTTCATAACCGCATACATCGGATTTCAGGCTATCACCCCCCACCTAAATATTACTAACGTAAATTTTCTTGTGAAATAACTGATTTCTTTCTTTTCAACTAAAAGTCCCTGACTTCCTATTAAGCAAAAGCAGGGTGGGTGAAGGATTGGGCAAAACAATGCTATGCAATATATCCGACCAGTATTCGAATCCGCTAATGTTTCAGTAGTTTATAGCCATACATATATCTCATATCACAGCATCCTGTCAGGAAACAACAACCCATGAAGCAGCCACCGCACAGATGTCCCCACTCTGCGCGCGCACACCTCTTTCTTCAGCTCAGACCTACTTAACCCCTAGATCACTTATCTGTAAGCCCCATCTTCATCGCGTCATCGAGCAGTTTTAGATCTGTTTCAGTGTTAAAGCATCCGTCTTTTACCAGGGGCACACTGTATGATGTGGTCTTGTGCGGCGAGAGATAACGCATAACCTTGTTAAGCTCATAGTTGCATGCTAGCAGGAGCACGCCGTCGAAGTCCCCGTTTTTTATGATATATCTGACGGCGGATGAGCCTGTTAGGATATACATCTTAATGCCTAATTCTTCCGCTGTCTTTTTTATCTCACTGAAAGGGCATTTCCCACATGAAATGCATTGTATCCCCTCCCGCGTACTCGATGCTGGACAGGTGAGTGATCGCATGCAATGCGGAGCGAGAAGAATTCGTTTCTTTGTCTTCTCATATTGTTTTTTATTCGCCTCATTTTTTAGCTTAACCATGATTTTGTCTAGTTCTCTTATGTTTCCGAAACGGGCGTATAATGTTTTCAGCGGCATATAGAAGAAGTCAAGGACTCCGGCGAAGAAGGAGTTTAGCACGATTTTTCGGCGTAGCGCTACATATCCGAAAAAAAGCGATATCATTACCAGAATTGATGCAATCCAGATGCCGTATACAATAAATTTCCCAACCCAACCGTATATTTCATGCATCATCTTAAACCATCCTGTCAATAACGTCTTCAACGTTCACTGCCGTATTAAAGCACCCGTCTCTTAGTAGCGCAACACCTTGCACGGGTAGGGTTGGTGAGAGATCATGCATTGATTCATTGAGTTCCTCGAAACACGCGATTCCTAGAGCCGCGTTCGGTTTGCGTAGTTTCACGATCTTCCTTACGAAACTGTCGCCTGGCACGATAAACATGTCATACCCTTTTTTCTCACATTCTTTTTTCAGGCGCGTGAAATCACATTTCCCGCAGCTTTGGCAGATATACCCGATACACGGGTCGCAGCGGGCTTTGCATTCAGGATGCCTCATGCATTGAGGCCCCACCAGTATCTTGTTGTCTTTGATTTTTTTGAAATCATCTAGATAGACTCCGTTTCTTATCTCGACCATGATTTCGTCGATGAGCGTGCTTCGGATGGAGAAAACACGGCACAGCCATTTCGCTGGTGAATACATTAGATCAAGCACGAACAAAACGAAGGTGGGGAATATTATTTTCTTGAAGGAGTATAGGCCTAGCATTATTGCGGCAAATAATACGGCAAGGGATGTTAGTGATATGTAGACTGCGGCTTCGCCGATGAGTTCGTATGGTATGTCCATTCTGAATCCAACTGGAATTAAAACCCCCCGCCCCCTCAACCTTTTTATCCTCCCTGGGAACGGAGGTTTGTATTGTAAATGAAAGCATAAATATTTCGGTGTTTATTCCTTCAACACGTCATTCTTAAGAGAGATATCATCCCGTAAGCCAAACCCCCAACCTGCTGCTTCCTAGAAATGACTTCATTTAGGTGAAGGATAAATTAAAGAAATCCTTCACTTGGATGAATGATCATTCCAGTATTTCCGACAACCCCTCACTAAAAAACCAGTAAAGGCTTGAGCAAAGCAAATACGTTTCATAGAAAGTAACTGTTTCTTTAGGATACAATCAAGCTATGCTTGATGTACACACCCTGAAAGGGTGTCGTATCTTACCGCTTTCTTTCCCCCTGTGGGGGATAATCCCTTCGGGATTTACAAAGAAAGAGGTAGTAGGGGGTTGATTTTTAGAAAAGCTTGAGCAAACATCATTTCTTACACAAAAAAAAAGCTAGTGTTTCAGAATCTTGTAGACGTAAAGGAAAGATGCTAGAATAAAAGAGATACTGCAGAACGCGTAAACGGGGCGTTTTTACATCGCAAGCATCAGGGTGACGTTCTGTCTAAGCACATGAGAAGTCATTCAGTGTTGTCTGCGA
>NJEG01000018.1 GCA_002254565.1 Candidatus Altarchaeales archaeon ex4484_2
ACAGACTTCACAGGCTCCTTCACAGACTTCACAGGCTCCTTCACAGACTTCACAGGCTCCTTCACAGACTTCACAGGCTCCTTCACAGACTTCACAGGCTCCTTAGCAGGCTTATCCAAAAGACCCTCTATCTCCCTCTCCAAGTTATGAATTCTGTCCATCTCCTTCGACTCCTTATCAGACCTAACTCTAGCACCCTCCTGGACATCCTTCATAAGCTTCTCCAACTCCACATCCAACTCAATAAGCCTCTTCTCGTAATCCTCCACCATATCCCTGTAAGCCTCCTCGTCAATCTCTCGCCTGTGATACTTTGAGCGCGCCATTGAAATCATCCGCTCAGTCTTCTCCCTCTCATTCTTCAAATCCTCAATCCTAGAACCACCTCCAACCTCAAACTTCCCAGTCTCTTCAGAACGCCATTTACCAAGCAAGCTTTCCATCTCATTAATTCTCTCGCTGACACGCTTATCCTTCTCATGAATCATCTGACGGCTCTCAATAAACCTCTTCTTACTCTCCTTAAATTTCCCCTCTATCTCCTTAATCTTCCCCTTCCTCCGATTTAGCTCCTCCTCTATCTTCCTTAACTCAGCCTCCCTCAAACCCAGATTGTCCTCTCTCCTGGAGATATCCTCCTCCATCTTGGTTAATTGATGCTTTCTTGCCTCCAGGCTAAGATCATTTTTAACTATAGTATCCTCCAAATCCGCTAAACGCTTCTCCTCTTCCCTCAGCTTCTTCTCACGTTTTTCTATCTCCTCAGCCTTATCCAGCAATTCCTTCTCCCTCTCACGTATATTACTTGAGGTATCAGAGAGAGCTCCCTCCCTCCTCTTTAATTCCTCATCCTTTTTAATCAACTCATCAGCCCGTCTCCTCAGCTCACCCTCAGTTTCAAACAACTCCTTCTTACGGTCCTCTATACCCAATTCACGCTCCTTCAAACTCTTCTCCTTCTCTTTGACCTCTTTTTCGATATCAAGCACCTTCTGATACCCCCGCTGAACCTCATTCTTTTTCTCCTCAAGCCGGGCGGCCATATCCGAGAATTTAGCCTCCTTATTCAGTATATCCCGCTCCCTTTCCTGGAGCTCGTTCATTTTCTTCTCCACACCCGTGGTAAGCTTGGATAGGCTATCCTCTCTATCCTTAAGCGTCTGCTCTTTAATTTTGATCTTTTTCTTTTTCTCCTCAATCCCATCGGACATATAGGATAGATTATCCTCCCGCTCCTGAATCTCCTGCTCTTTAGTCTCAAGCTCTTTGGCCTTCTCCTGTAATATCTCCTCTGTATCAAGCAGCTCTTTCTTACGGTTATCAATGTCTCTTTCTTTTTGTTCCAGATCCTCCTCCATGTCCTGTATCTCATCCAGATGCTCCTTTAGCCTTTCTTCCTCTAGGAGAACCTTCTCCCTTCTTTCAAGAAGCTCGCCCCCTAGTTTCTGTATCTCTGACTCATCCTTCTGGAGCTCCTCCTCCCGCTTCTTGAGCTCATCCCTCATTGTCTTGAGTTCCAGCTCATCCCCAAAGAAAAGCTCCATCTCCTCCCGCTCCTCAATAAGCTTCCGCTCCTTCTTACGTAGTTCAGACTCCTTATCCTTCAACTGCTGCTCCTTATCTCTAAGCTCCTTCTCCATCGAAACAACCTGCTGGTGTTTCTTCTGAAGCTCCTTTCTTCTATTGTCCTCTTCCCCCAATACCTTAGCCTCCTTGGAGATTAGATTCTCCTTCTCCTGACGCAGCCTTGATTTCTTCTTCCTTAACTCATCCTCCCGCTCCTTAAGTTCATTCTCTAATCCAGTGTTTTTCTTGTATTCCGCTTCCAGTTCTCTCTTCAACTTAAGAAGTTCATCTTTATCCTTGCCAGCGGTTGCAGCAGAAATCTTCTTCTCAACCTCAGAAAGTTGTTTCCTACCCGCATCTATCTGCTCTTGAAGCTCCTTTCTTTTAAAATATTCTTTCTCCAGCTGATTCTTCAGATTAATGAGTTCCCTGGATTTCCCCTCACGTTCCTTTCTAAGCTCTTCTTCTATTTTATGATGCTCTTTTCGCTCCTTCATCAAACTCTCTTCAAGTGAGTTAAGCTCATTCAGACTTTCCCTCAACTTAGCCTCTATGAGTAGCTTCTCTTCATGTTCTTTCTCCAGGATTTTGGATTTCCTTTTTAGCTGTTCTCTAGTTCCCTTTATAACAATCTCGCCTTTACTTTTCTTTTTCTGGAGGGATTTCACCCTCTGAATAAATTCTCTTGTGACCTCAAGTTCGGGATTGTTTTTATCACCGCTTGTTCTGATAAGATGTTTCCCCTCAAACTCTTCAATCCAAGAATCAAGCACCTTACGGTCAACCGGCAAGGCTGTTGCCACCGAGCTGGCTTTCAATTTCCCGGTATAGAGAAGCAATTTCAGCAGCTTCTTAGGATTCCTTGCTTTCTTGCCCTGATACATTTTTCGTTAGTTAACGCCGAAATTTAGTTATATTTTTATTTCATCTATACTTATTTGTACAGGTTTTTAGTATACGGCTAATATTTATATGAATCGAATCTCATAGTTATATCTTTATATTCATTTATGATATATTTCATTTCTATGCAGGGTGGATTAAGAAAATGTTGGTTGTGTTAACAGGCATACCAGGAACAGGTAAAACAACAGTTGCTACGAAAGCCCTTGAGGAGCTCGTTGATGAGGGAGTGAAGTATGATCTGGTGACATACGGTGACATAATGTTTGAGATAGCCAGTAACCTGGGTCTGGTGGAGGGCAGAGATGAGATGCGCAAGCTTGAGTCCAAGGAACAGAGAAAGGTACAAAGACTTGCCGGAAACAAGATTTCACAGATTGCCGAGGAAAAAGATATACTACTGGACACGCACTGCACAATCAGCACCATGAAGGGTTTCCTGCCAGGCTTCCCGGAATGGGTTCTGAGGGGATTATCTCCTGAAGTGTTTGTCCTGGTTGAGGCAGATCCTGCGGAGATTGCACTAAGGAGGAGTAGCGACAAATCAAGGCAAAGAGACAGGGATGATGAAAAGGAAATCAGAGAACATCAGGAACTCAACAGGAGTATCGCCATGTCTTATTCAATATTCAGCGGGTGCACGGTGAAGATTATACAGAACCCACAGGGTAAAGTTGATGAAGCTGTTGCTGAACTGAAAAAGGTGCTCAGAAAATGATTGATATTTCAGCTTTGGGCATTGTTATCACAGACAAAGGTATGGTGATAGCTGCTGTCTCGGCAGGTATTGCTGTATTAAGCTCCCTTGTTAGGATGGCCGTCCTGGACAGAGAGCAAATGAAGGAGATGAAGGAGAAGCTTAAAAAACAACAGACAGAGGTTAAGGAGGCGGCGAAGAGTGGGCATACCAAGAAGGCGCAAAAAGCTCAGGAGGAGATGATGAAATTGACCATGGAGAACATGAAGCACTCCATGAAGCCATTAATGTTCACATTCATACCCTTCATATTGATATTCAATTGGCTTAGAGGCGAGTACGGGGATGTGGGAACCGTTGCCACATTGTTTGGTTTCAACCTTAGCTGGTTTTGGTGGTATCTTGTAACCGCCATGCTTATATCAATAACATTAAACAAAATATTCAAGTTAAGTTAGGGAAAAAATGGTTGAGAGAAGATTAAGATCCAGGAGCGTGAAGAAAACCAAGAAAAAGACCCCAGGAGGGGAAACAAGGGTGTACTATAAGAGCGAGAAACCATCAAAGCATAAATGCGGCAGATGCGGTAAGCTACTTGCCGGGACACCCAATGACATACCCTCCAGAATAAAGAAGCTCAGCAAGAGTGAAAAGAAACCAAGCAGAGCATATGGAGGGAATCTATGCAGTAACTGCTTGGAGAGGCTTCTGAGATACCAGACCCGGTTTGAGGTTAAAGAGGGATATAAGGAATACAGCGACCTGCCGTTGAAAAGAGACCTCACCCTGGAGAAATACCTCCCCAGGGGATGGTTTAAGGAATTAAAAGAGTAGATTCAGTGCATTGGTCTGGATTCTCGTCTGGTTCTGCAGAGTATTGAGTCCATCAGCGCAGGCTCCTTTCTGGAGAGGTGGTGTAGCAGTTGCTTGGTACTCCACTGGGCCTGCTTTTGCTCGACCTTAGCATCCAGGTGGACTAGATACATTGGCAGAGGATAGCCGTAACTCCTTGAGCCCTTGCATAAATCCAGCACCAGGGAAACAATCTCGGGGAAATTGTTCTCCCAGCCGGGTACGTCAATTCTCAGGGGATTGGATAGGGTGGTAGGCTGCAGATATACTGTTGGGAAGGATGCTATCAGTGAGGAGTTGATTCTGGAATCCGCCTCAAAGCGGGAGCAGGATGTAAACTCTATAGTCTGGTATCTGTTGTTGCCTGAAAGCATCCTCAGTATTGAGGAATCCGTCATGAACCTCGGGATTTTTATTTCATATTTCATGGAGAGATAGTTGGCGAACAGCCTGGATTTGCTGTCCTCTGAAACACCCACTATGTGGATGTTCTCCTGCCTGCATTTCTTCAACAAGCGGGTGAATTTCTTCCTGTAAACCTGGTACTCGCTGCACTCTATAGGCCTTCTCCGGGAGCACACGTAGAGGGAGCCGTCGATGAATAAATGAGAGGGACTGTGTTCTTCTATGGCCCTGAGCGCTGTCTCAAACTCCATAGCAGCCCTCAGAAGCTCTATTCTCTCCTTGGTGTGCTCATCATAGTCAATAAGCCCCATGTCAACCTCCCTGACAAATCTCTCGTTCCCTAATTTCTCATCCGTCTTCTCCAGAACCAGAGCGGAAGTCTTGAGGAAGTACAGGGTAGCCCCAAGCACCTCCTGCAATCCCTCGCCCCCGTCAACAAAGCACATTAATCCATCTGTTTCCCTGCCTGAGTCATCCACTTCAATAATCAGGTTTTTTTCCTTGATGCTTTCCTTCACAGCATCAACTTCCCTACTATACGATTTAAGCTCATCCAGTATACGATCCCTGCAGTTATTGTAGTGTTTGAGCCAGATAGAGTAATGTCCCATCAAACAATAATAGGTGTTTTTGTTTACTTAAATGTTTACCAGGTATGATGAAAAAAAGAGGGTGCCCACGAGCAACACCATCATAAGATAGACTGGAAGGCTCCATTTTTTTATACCTAGACCGTCGAACGGTGATACGGGTATCAGGTTGAATAAACCAATCCAGGTGTTTATCCGGAATCCAAGAACTGCTGTCAAATCGATAAGAGGCGGTTTAGGGAAAGGCATCAGATATAGCATTAGGAAAGCTAACGCAAGGAATAGATTCATCAACGGGCCCATCAGCGATATCTTCCCGTGTTGTTCCCTTAAGATTCTTCTCCCATGCAGGTGCACCGCTCCCGGCGCTACCAGAATGAATCCCGTAAAAGATATTAGTATTGCGAAAAAAAGACCTTGATAGTTTGCCCTAAATACTGCACCTAAACCGTATCTTTGTGCCAGATACTTGTGACCCAGCTCGTGGAGCACGAACCCGAGCCCTACAGCTACAATGGATACGGGAAATGCTATCAGGAAAAACGAGAAGTCGTTGTTTGCATAAAGTATCGCAAAGGCTATGGACAGGATAATCCATGCCGTGAAGAGCTCCCATAACTCTTTAGGGGATATGGTGAATCTTTTGTGGTTCATTTTATAGTACTAGATTATAAAACTGTTGTATTTTTAAAGGATTAATGTATTAGTATTATATTTATGAAATTCATAATTTTCATAATAAACTAAAAGATTAAAATGGAGGCTATTGAAGAGGAATTCGCAGAATTCTTCAAATTACTTGCCAAGACCTACGGCATGGGGGACCTACAGGCAACGGTACTCAGCGTCCTCTACCTGGAGCCTAATGAAGTGGCTATGGAAGAAATAGCAAAAAGAACAGGCTACAGCCTAGCATCCATATCCAACACCATGAAGATGCTTGAGGGTGCAGGCGTCGTGCGCAGGGTTAAGAAGCCAGGAACAAACAAGGTCTTCTTTTACATGGAAAAGGACTTAATAAAGCTTAACCTCCAGAAAATCAAAGCAGCATACGAGAGCATCATAAATCCAGGAAAAGAGATGCTCCCCAAGATAATAGAGAAATATGGTGGTAAAGTAGGGGATAGAAAATCCAGGGAGAAACTGCGCATAATAGAAAACTACTACCATCAGATGATACAATTAGATAAACTGCTAAGGCATATGTCCAAGAAACTGGAGCGAATGTCAGCGGAAAACAGAATATTTAACAAAAAAATACCATAAAGATTGGACAAAAAAAATGCCTGAAGAAAACCTCAGGGAGCCGATAATCGAGCTCGTGGATGTCTGGAAAATATATCAGATGGGTGAAGTCCAGGTGAAGGCACTGAGGGGGTTGAGCCTGGACATATACCCTCAGGAGTTCGTGGCTGTAATGGGCCCCTCCGGTTCAGGTAAATCAACACTCATGAACATGATAGGTTGCCTTGATGTGCCCACGAAAGGGAAGGTCTACCTCGAAAACAGGGACATATCCGAGTTACATGAAAGCGATTTAGCGCAGATTAGAGGGCAGATTATCGGTTTCGTGTTCCAGACATTCAACCTGATGCCGGGTTTAACAGCCCTAGAAAACGTGATGCTGCCCATGACATTTCAGGGAATGGATAAGAGAGATAGGGAAAAAAGAGGTAAAATGCTTTTAACCAGGATGGGTTTGGGGGATCGGATGGACCACAAGCCAACTGAATTATCCGGAGGGCAGCAGCAGAGGGTGGCTATTGCAAGGTCATTAGCCAACGACCCCGATGTCATATTAGCCGATGAGCCAACAGGTAACCTGGACTCCAAAACAGGGAATGAGGTCATGGACATGCTCACCCAGCTACACAGGGAGGAAGGTAAAACCATTGTTATGGTCACACACGACCAGAGCCTCTCAACATATGTGGAAAGAATCATCCAGATAATGGATGGTAAAACCACTGAAAGCTTAAACCACAATTACAATAATGGAGGAATCAAAGATGAAAAAATATAAAATATGGGCTTTTATATGCATGAGTTTTTTGTTGTTGAACACCGTGATGGCTGATGTGAGAGTTGACTCCTACTACATGGACGACTACTATATTGAGGCAGGTGATGAGGTATCATTATACTTCAAGTTACACCGCGCCCCAGTTAGCTCACTTGTAGGCCTGCAGGAGAAGGTCACCTACGGAGCGGGAGACGTAAAGATTATACAGTCAGAGTCACTGGAGGACTATTATATAGCAAGGATTACACCAGACAGCGAGATAGCAGAGCAATACGTTCTCATGAGTAACAGCCAAAAGGAGATAGGACACCTGTCCGTGGGAGAGAACTGGGCATCCAAGTTTGAAATCAAGATAGCAGAGAATACCCCAGATGCAATCTACAAAATGATGTTCAGGGTATACAAGACAGACTCGGAGTATAAAAACGAGGAAGTGATTCTCCAGAAACCTTTTGAGATAATGGTCCGGGGAACTCCACAGATAGACATTGACGCAGAGAACAGCATAGGTATCGGCTCAACAGGGAATATAGAATTGACAGTATACAATAAGGGAGGGGGTGTAGCGAGAGACGTTAAAGTGGATTTAGAACTGAGTGCGCCATTTACCCCAGTAGGCTCCTCTATGAAATATGTGGGATCTATTGATGCACACCAATCAGAGAATCTCTCTTTCATGGTTTCGGTGTCCACCACAGCGGATGTGAAAACCCACAACATACCTGTTACCGTAACATATAAAGACGATAACGGAACACCAGCCACGGTGTCCACGAACTTTGGTGTCCAGATAGACTCCAAGCCAGAGCTGGCTTTCGGACTAGACCAAGTGGATGAATTAGCTCCTGGAGTGACAGGGAATATAATCCTGAGCATATCCAATGAGGGCTTCGTGGATGCCAAGTTCCTGAAGTTCACCTTGGAGGAAAGCCCAGATTATGAGGTTCTCTCAATCAATGAAATCTATATCGGAAACCTTGACTCGGATGACATAGAGACTGATGAGTTCACCATAAGGGTGAAAGACAACGTGAGCAAGACAGTTATTCCATTAAATGTTAGGTTGACATACAAGGGTGAAGGAAGCGACACCAGCTATACCAAACAGGGCACGGTGGATATAAACATTAAGTCGAAACGCGTGTATGCAGAGAAAACACGGGGTAATGGAACAACCAACACCGCTGTTATGGCATTGATAGCCATACCAGCCGTCTTTGTTGGGCTGCTCGTGATATGGTTTGTCTACAAGGTTTTCGGCTTGGTTACCAGCTACATAAACAGGAGGCTGTTTGCGAGATAAGATTTTTCAGGGAGAAATGATTGGGGATTACTTCAGGCTGGCAGTTGATGGAATAAAGCAGAGAAAGCTTAGGACATGGCTTACCATGATGGGGGTGTTTGTCGGAATCATTGCTGTAGTCTCCCTCATCTCCCTGGGCCAGGGTCTCCAGAAGCTCATAGATGACCAGTTCAAGGCGGTGGGGGGAGACGTTTTGATCGTAGTACCCGGGGGGAAGGGATCGTTTATGGCAGGGGGGTCGGGATCAGACATTATCTCTGCGAAACTCCATCAAAGCGACCTGGATGTCATAAAGAAGGTGAAAGGCATCGATGAAGCCGTGGGAATATTCCGCTCAACAGGAACACTGGAGGTATATGATAAAAAAAAGAGTATCCCGGTCTTTGGTTTGCCAACAGACTTGAAATCACAGAAAAGCCTGAGTAAAATAGATCTATACAGGGTGGATGACGGCAGATACATAAAACAGGGCAGTAGATATGAGGCACAGATAGGGGTTGAAACATGCAGTGGACTGGATAAGAAACCCGGTGTCGGAGACAAGATAGAGCTGGAGGGACATGTGTTCCATATCGTGGGAATGAACATGAAGACAGGCAACCCATTCCATGACGCAAAGGTAACAATCCCGATTGAAACAGGACAAAAAATCTTCAATAAAACAGACG
The DNA here is from genome assembly GCA_002254565.1 of Candidatus Altarchaeales archaeon ex4484_2. GTDB lineage: Archaea > Altiarchaeota > Altiarchaeia > IMC4 > QMZM01 > EX4484-2. The sequence continues at coordinate 9,008 of NJEG01000018.1, forward strand.
AGTATTCACTTATTACGGTGCGGATTCAGAAGGGGTTTGATATAGATACAGTAGGTGAGAGGATTGAGGAGATGTTGAGGAAACACAGGGATGTTTCGGAGGGAGAGGAAGACTTCACAGTCCAAACCCCTCAAAACATCGTAGAGGTGTTTAAGGACATAGTCAACATGGTCACATTGGTTCTGTCAGGTATTGCCGGGATCTCCCTGATAGTCGGGGGGGTGGGGATTATGACTACCATGTATACCTCGGTTCTTGAGCGAACAAGACAGATAGGGATAATGAAGGCTGTGGGTGCAAGAAACTCCGACATATTATTGATGTTTGTTATAGAGGCCGGATTACTTGGCCTGACCGGGGGAGTGATCGGCGTCGTACTTGGTTTAGGTATGAGTAAAGTAGGCGAGTATTTCGCCAGGATGTATATAGAGGACTTCAGTATATACGTGTCCTTAGAACTAGTAGTTGGCGCGCTTATGTTTTCATTCATCGTCGGATGCATATCAGGGTATCTGCCGGCACGCCAGGCATCAAAAATGCATCCAGTGGATGCCTTGAGGTACAGGTAAGATGATAGAGGATTTTTTCGCTATCTCGATAAGGAATATATGGAACAAGGGAGTCAGGAGCTGGCTGACCATGATAGGGATCTTCATAGGGATAGCAGCCATCGTCTCATTGATGTCGCTGGGGGAGGGGCTGCAGAATGCCATGGACGAGCAGTTTGAATTACTTGGGTATAACATAATCTATGTTACGCCGGGGAGTTCATTAGTTTCGATGGGAACCGGCACTGCAAAGCTTGACGATTACGACCTAAAAATAATTAAAAGAATCAGGGGGGTTGATCTTGCAGGCGGATTAATAACTAAACTAGCTAAGGTAAAGTTTAAGGATGAAACAGCATATATCCTGGTTTCAGGTGTGGATCCGAGGAGTACACAGGAAATACTCTTTGACAACACAGGCATTGAAATCCTGAAGGGACAGAAGAAATTCAGTGAAAGCGACAGATACAAGGCCTTCGTTGGATACGAACTCTGGGCAGGTAATGTCTTTGACAAACCGGTGGGTGTTGGAGACAGAATCACCGTGAATGATAAGAGATTCCAGGTTGTCGGCGAAATAAGCAGGATAGGCAACAGCCAGGATGACCTGAGTGTCTATATCCCCCAGGAGACAATAAAAGACATTTTCGGGGTGGAGGATGAGTATATGTTGGTAATGGCGAGGGCTAAGCCCAACTACGATGTAGAGGATGTTGCGGAAGACATAAAGAAAGCCCTTAGAAAAGACCGCGGCCTTGATGAGGGAGACGAAGACTTTGGGGTGCAGACAATGAAGCAGATGAAGGATTCCGTCGGAATCGTACTGGATGGCGTGCAGGCGGTTGTTATAGGCATATCCCTTATCTCACTCTTCGTAGGTGGCATAGGGATAATGAACACAATGTATACCTCTGTTTTGGAGAAGACGCAGGAAATCGGGGTGATGAAGGCGATCGGTGCCAGGAACTCGGATATATCGCTTTTGTTTATGATTGAATCAGGCACTATAGGACTGGTTGGGGGAGTAATCGGGTGCCTGATTGGGGCAGGACTCAGTAAGGGGGTTGAATATATCGCAGTCGTTGAACTGGATCAGACCATGATTAAGGCAAGCATAACACCTGAACTAATCATTGGCGCACTAGCCTTCTCCTTCATCGTCGGATGCATATCGGGTGTTCTCCCAGCTAGACAGGCAGCGCAGCTTAAGCCGGTGGACGCACTGAGATATGAGTGAACTATCTTATGTAGGTGGGCTGATCCATGGAGAACTGCCTGTCCATGGCCTTCTTCTGCTCGTCTATCATCTTGCTGACCTTCCCCATCTGCTCCTCCGTCTAACATACTGGTTAACACATTAAGCACAACTTCAGCTGATTTAGCATCTATTATCTGACCGTGGGTTTCACCCATAAGGCAGACAGCATCCATATCCCTGTCCATTCCCAAACCAAGGAGAAGGCCTGAGGCGCCGAATATTGCTCCAGAACCCCTGAAGACCACACCATGCTCGCTTAACTCATCCACAAGAACCTTGCTTGTGGCAGCTCCATAAACCTTAGGGTTCTTGGTTATGCTGCCGGTGCCTAAACCCCCTAAAGTGAAAATCCTACCAACACCAAGTTCCTCCGCGATATCAAGTGTTTTATCGGAGATCCTGTACTGGCTCTCAGGGGTCAAACCCTGGAATCCTCCCAATAGAAGAATCATGTCGTTTTTCTTGTTCTTCCAGTAGTAGAGGCCCATATTAACTAATTCCACGGTATTATCTTTCTGGATGTTAACCTGAGGTGGGAGATAGATAGAATATATTTCAGCGAACTTTTTCCCATCCAGCTCATCCAAAAGATGATCTCCTGCAAGCTTGCCCACCAAACCCACACCCGGTAGACCCTCAATTAACACGGGATTATCCAGTTCAGGCCTCTCCAGCATCTTAACCCTGATGTCATCCATTTTAATGTTATTATCACTTAACATATTATTGCAAGCAGGTGCTTATAAATGACTCCCAAGCCGTTGGAGAGGTATTACTCGATACTATCTGGGAAAGAAAAGGCCAGGTATTTGTTGTGCCCCAGCCTAGGGGAGAAGATAAAAGCCGCTAAAAGAATACTGGAAAAGTGTATTTTCTGCGAGAGAAGGTGTGGAGTAAACAGAATCAAAGGGGAGATGGGATACTGCAGAGTTCTGGAAGCAAGGATTTCCTCGGAGTTCATACACTTGGGGGAGGAATCACATCTCGTGCCCTCACACACAATCTTCTTTTCAGGGTGTACTTTCAGGTGCGTTTACTGCCAGAACTACGACATAAGCTATTACCCTGAGAGAGGAATCTACTTCAGGCCTGAACAGCTCGTGGAAAAAATCAACAACAGGAACGCTAGGAATGTGAACTGGGTTGGAGGAGACCCGACACCTAATCTCGCATACATCCTTGGAGTACTAGGTTGCCTGGGGAAGAACATACCGCAGGTATGGAACAGCAACATGTATCTTAGCGAGGAATCACTGAATCTACTGGATGGCGTAATCGACGTATACCTGACGGACTTCAAGTACGGGAACGACGGGTGCGCTGAAAGATTATCTGATGTCAAAGGATATATGAGAATCATAAAAAGAAACCACCTGATAGCCAATAAACAGTGCGAGATGATTATAAGACATCTTGTTCTGCCAAACCACCTGGAATGCTGTACCAAGCCGATACTGGACTGGATTAAGGAAAACCTTGATAACGTCTACGTTAATGTCATGGGACAGTACAGGCCGGAGTACAGGGTCATGGAATATGCGGACATTAATAGGCGCCTGCACTATGGCGAGCTTGAGGAGGCGGTCAGCTACGCTGAGAATCTGGGGCTGGATTTAATCTAAGGAAAGAGATGAAGGACCCTATTAGTGCCCCCAGGGTATCAGCCACTAAATCCTCTAGACCGCATATTCTCCCTGGAACAAAAAACTGGTGTATCTCATCTGTTAAACCATACAGGGAAGCTAATAAAACAGCCAGGACGAAAACCCTTGCTCGGGTGCAGTCCCTGGTTGATGAAATCAGGGCATGCAGGAGAAAACCAAGTATGGAGTATTCTATTATGTGCTCTAGCATAGGAGCGTGTGGGTTTACAACTGGCTGCGGTGGATGTGAGATAGAGGATAAAACATAAATCAGCAGCATATAAGAGAGGGTTGTAGCCCATAGTTTCTTGTTTTTTTGTTTATAGGATGACCCCATTTTATCTTCGTGAAGGATGGGGTATGGAAGCGGATTCCTGGAGTATCCTATCCACAGAGGATGATATGCTTTCTTTAACGTTCTTTGCTGCGATACATATTGCCTTCCTCTGGTCTTCATGGACTTTGATATGGAAAAACCGCGAGTTGGATATATGCAAGTCGTTTTTTACCATCTCCAGCTTCAGACCGGATTCGTCGACGTAAGGTCTTGAAACGCTACCTTCAAGGTATTTTCTGAGAACATCCCATGAAACTCTGACCTGTAGATTGTTTTTGGGTTGGTAGAATATGATCTCTGTGATTTTTTTTTCTAAGTCAGCTGTGTACTCGAACTCTAGCTCCACAGTATACGTACACTCCCAGTGTTTAAATCCTCTCCTGAATCTGAGTATGTTCATTCTCAACCAACCAACATCAAAAAACAAAAAAACTTGGATTAATATCTTAACTTTGGTAGTTTAAAAAACAAAAATGTTAAATAAATCAGTAATAATTAACCTCTCTACCCTTCTTTTCTTCATAGATTATACCCTCATCAAAAACAAGGTTGCCTCCGACAAAAGTCTTAACCGGCCAACCCTTCAGCGTCCTGCCAGCATAAGGGCTCCACCCACATTTAGTGAAAAGCTCCTCCTCCCTGACCACCTTCTCCCTATCCAGGTCAACAATAACCAAGTCAGCATCGAATCCCTTCTCTATTCTGCCCTTGTTTTTCACCCTGAAAACCCTGGCCGGATTCTCAGCAGTAATTTTTGCAATCAATTCAAGGGTTAACCTACTCTTATGTGTCTCATTTAAGAGCAAAGGTAATGTTGTTTCCAGCTCAGGGAAACCAGCGCTCGCGGTGAAAACATCCCCCTCCTTGGATTCCCTCAAATGCGGAGCATGGTCTGAGGCAATCATATCTATTGTTCCATCAAATAAGCCCTCCCAGAGAGCGCCATTATCTACCTCAGACCTAAGAGGAGGGTTCACCCTACTGTAGGAGCCCAGCCTTCCCACATCATCCAGGCTGAGGAAGAGATGGTGGGGCGAGACCTCAGCAGTCAGTTGAGGGTCCTTGAACTTCCTTACCAGATTAACCTCCTCCAAAGTAGAGATATGAGCTACATGGAGCTTGTTTCCAGCAGACTTGGATAGATAAATCAATGAATTCAGGGATTCACTAGCACAGATATTACCTCTTGCTTTAGCATAAGTTAACGGACTAACATCCTCCCCTGACTCCTTAAGCGCGTTCATCCAGTAATCAATCATCACCTGGTTCTCGGCATGGACTGTGGAAATCAACTGCTTCTCTCCCAGTATCCTGAAATCCTCAAAGATTACTGCATCATTATCTATCAACAGACTACCTACAGTGGAACATGTGTAGAACTTCACTGAAGCAATACCCCCAAAGAGTTTCTTCAGTTCCTCCTGGTTGTCTGGTGTAGCAGCGAAATGGAAGCCGTAATCAACCAGAGACTTCCCTTTCACATTCTCCCTCTTCCTGGCCAGCTCCTCTATTGAGGTGGTTGGGGGTTGGGTATTGGGCATGTCGAATAACGTAGTGACGCCTCCCGCTACAGCAGCCTTGGAGCCTGTAACCCACCCCTCCTTGGAGACCGCACCAGGCTCACGCATATGCACGTGCACGTCTATCATACCCGGTAGAATGTATTTTCCCCCAGCATCAACAACAGTATCAGCCTCAGGTAAGGCAGAGTCTTTAACTATATCCTTTATTTTACCAGCCCCTATAACAAGACCCGCATCAACAACCCCTTCAGGGAGGACCAGATGAGAATTTTTTATCACCAACTCAGCCATCATGCTTAACTAAATAAAAAAAGAGAGTATATAAATCAAACTATATAGTCTATAGGTCAACCACCGCACCGGCTTTGTCTCTCCTGTATCGTCCGAACTCTGAATTCCTCAGCTGCCCTGCTTCAAAAACCGGGCCATCCCTGCAGACCATAAGACCCGAGTCATCTATGGAACAATGCCCGCAGACACCGATACTGCACTTTATATACCGCTCCAGGGTCAGCTGACAGAATATGTTTCTCTCCAAGGCGATATCCATCACCCTCTTCATCATAACCTCAGGCCCGCAGGTGCATATCTGGTCCACCCCCCCATCAACTAATTCCTCCAAGACATCGCATGTAGTTCCCTTCCGGCCGCAGCTGCCATCATCCGTGGTTAAATGGATTGTGGCCTCACCCTTTAGCCTCTTAAGTGGAACCAACGCCTCCCCTGTTTTTGCCCCGTGGATTACGGTAACTTCCCTATCCTCAGCTAAGGCTTCATCTATAAAAGGCAACAGTGGGGCGATTCCCACTCCGCCGGCAACAGCACATATGCTTTTACCCTTTAACTTGAAGTGCCCGTCCCCGTAGGGTCCCCTGAAACCAACCAGGTCCCCCTCCTCTAGGGTAAACATTTTCTCCGTGAAGGAACCAACTTTCCTAACCATTATCTTGACGTCTCCATCCAGTTTAGCGAAACCGAAGGGTTTCTCACCCTCTCCTGGAATCCATAACATACAGAACTGCCCAGGCCTCGCATCCACCCTCTTGTCTAAGGTGAACGTCTTAACTGTAGGATTCTCCATCCTAATCCCTGAAATCTCAACCATCTCAAGCATTCTCAATCACCCTCACCCATTCATGTGGTCTGATTTTATCGATGGTTTCATTCCTTCTCCATCATCTTCAAAAATTCCTGTCATTTTTGTCATCTTTGTCATAATTTATAGTTTATACCATATTAATCTCGCCTTCCGCAGGCATTTTTTGTGCACCAGCCGGTGTCTATAGAATGTCCCGGTTCCTTTTTTTAACCGGTTTTTCACATACTGCGCATGTTTTAATATTCTCCATCTTCAATAAATGTGGTTATTCATTGGATTTCTTTTCTTTCTGTGAGGGATTTTTTGAATTCATTGATTCGGGATTCCTTCATTCTTTTGCGTAATCTTTTGCGTAATCTTTCTGCCTTTCGTTAAGCCCCAGCCTATGCAGATCCTCCAATACAGGAGGTAGTTTAAAAATGACAGCAAAAGAACCGGTGATATGCTCAAACTCCGGTTCAGGTATATTCCACTCCTTGCATTGATCCATCATGTCCAGTGTTCCACTACCAACATCTTCGACATATTTCACCCAAAAGAGTTGTTTAAATAGCAGAGGATTTCTTGGAATTGAGCTGTGTTCCTTTTTCAAATCCTCTATGCTTATTTCTTTGGGTAGCGTTCCCGGACTCCAGATTTCAATTCTGTTATCGAAGATCCTCACCTGCACCTTGGATGGCGACCCATAATCTCTGTGTACAACAGCATTCACAATAGCCTCTCTTATCGCATCTGGCGGGTATTCATATCTCTCTTCCCTCTGAACCTTCTCGGGAACCAACCATATCGCCTTTCGTATATTTCGCAGAACAAAGTCTCTTGCATTATCGATCAGATCAAAAACGTTTCCCTCCAATGTCTGGAAGTCTATGTAGGGTTTAACGGGTTTGTTTCCAGAAAATCTGATACATTTCACCTCTGACTGCAAAAACATCGGCTCTTTACTGAAGAGTAGAACAGCAGCATTCGTCAGTTTCCCATTTCGGAGCAGCTTTAATTTCATCAATACTTCTTCAAGATGAGCCTCTTCAAGGATCTTTAATCCCCTCTGTTTTCGTGCTTCCTTCAGGAACCATCTGACCTTCTCTTCATCGATATCCTCTAAAGTTGCTTCCTCACATATCTGGGAATCCCAGAGGAATTCTTTACCCTCAGAGAGAATCTGCCTCAGTTCATTCACATCGATCTTCTGGTTTGCCTTTCCAACCCTTTTAAACGCCACCGGAATTCTGTCTATCTTGACAAATACTGGTTTTACTTGGCTTTCTTTTATCTCTACAACCAAAACAGATTTTTCTTTGATCTTCTTCACCTCAATAGAGGGATAGATTACGGGATTAGTATTCTGCTTAATCTCGTTACTCAGGTTCTCGATCTCTTTTCCCCTGATTTTTATTCCAACAATCTTCTTTACTGAACCGTCCTTGTTCTCGTCTATGCCAACGAATATCTCCCCTCCCTTGGAGTCTGCGAATGCTGAGATTGTTTCAAGGATTTCCTTCCTTTCAGCAAGAGATTTCTTGAATTCAATGGTTTGGGATTCTTTCATCTTTTAGCTTTTTTCAATCACCTTCACCCATTTATGATTTTTGATCTTTTCTATCTCTTTCTGGATTTTTGATTTCCTTGAATTTCATCTTTCCTCATGAATTGAATCGACGCATTTATTTTACAGGGCTTCGTGCCATTTTCGTGCCATTTTCGTGCCATTTATGTCAGTTCATAATATGTTTGCTTACTCTTTCCTTTTCTTTTGACTATCCCCTTTTTCAATAGTCCTGTAAGATCTCTAAAAGCTGTTCTTTCAGAGCAACCAATTATTTTTACATATTCTGAACGAGTAATTTTTTTATGAATTTTTAAGTATCCTATTGTCTTTTTTTGCCTCTTATTTAACTGCTCTAAAGTGTCTTCTGAGATCACATATTTCCTAAAGGTGATTACAAGACTCTTAGCAATTTCTTCAAATAAAGGTTCCAGAAGATCATGATCTAAGCATTCTCTTATGATTCTATTTGTTCCAGTTCCCCACTGCTCAATAAATCTTATCAAAAAGAAGCATTTTCCAATTAAAGGATTTCTCAGTATCGAATCGTGTTTTTTCTTCAGATCCTCTACAGTTAATGGTTCTGGTAGAGGTCCACAACCCCAGACCTCAATTCTATCGTCAAAGATCCTTACCTGAGTATTGCTTTGAATTTCATAGTTTCTATGACAAATGGCATTTGTTATTGCTTCTCTTATTGCCTCAATCGGATATTCCCATGTCTCGACTCTTTCTGTTCCGACAATTTTTGCATGTAGTTTAATATGCTCTTTAACAAATTCAACTGCATCTTCCCTTTGGTCAATAATATTTCCTCCAAAGACTTTCATATCAATGAATTCCAGTGGTTCTGTTCCCTTAAATCTCGCACATCTGATCTCTGCCTGTAAAAAGGATCTTTGGGGGTTTTTACCAAATAGCAGGATTGCAGCATTAGTAAGTTTTTTGTCTTTTATTAAATTTAGTCTTCTTAAAGCCTCCTCTACCGATATACTTGGATCAATCTCTAATCTTCTCTCGAACCTTGCCTTCCTTAAAAATTCCCTAACTGTCTTTTCATTAATATCCCTCAAGGTTGCTTCCTCACATATCTGGGAATCCCAGAGGAATTCCTTTCCCTCAGAGATGATCCGCCTCAGTTCATTCACATCGATCTTCTGGTTTGTCCTTCCGACTCTCTTGAATGCTATTGGAATTTTATCAATTTTAGCAAACACAGGCTTTAACTGGTTTTCTTTTACCTCAATAACCAAAACATCTTTCCCTTTAATCTTCTCCACCTCAATAGACGGAAATATCACTGGATCAGTATTTTGTTTAATCTCGTTACCTAAGTTTTCAATTTCCCTGCCTTTGATTTTAACTCCAACTACCTCTTTCATAGAACCGTCCTTGTTCTCGTCTATGCCAATGAATATCTGCCCTCCCTTGGAATTCGCAAACGCCGAAATCGTTTCAAGGATTTCCTTCCTTTCAGCAAGAGATTTCTTGAATTCAATGGTTTGGGATTCTTTCATCTTTTAGCTTTTTTCAATCACCCTCACCCATCCGTGGGATTTGATTTTATCGACAGTTTCATTCCTTCTCCATCATCTTCAAAAATTCCTGTCATTTTTGTCATCTTTGTCATCTTTGTCATCTTTGTCATCTTTGTCATAATTTATAGTTTATACCATCTACCTTAGCATCCTGTGCATATCTGGAAACCAGATTAAAGCCCTCGATATAGAAATATCCGGAGACGATCTTTGCATACTCGGATTTACTTAACAGTTCCTTTAACACGCTCTCCAATCTCTGATGCTTATTGTCTGTGATATTGGTATAGGGATTCTGGTCTGTGTTAGTTTTCCCGGAAATTTTCCCTGTATTTGTCATTTTTTAGTAATCCCTCAACCATGTGCTCTGCCTATAATCTCTTCCAGGCGGGAGTATCCCTGCTCTTTCATGAAATCCCTTAATTCATCCGTTACCTCCCTGAATACATCAACGCCCCGGTGCCATACAGCGGTTCCTATACCAACAGCGGAGGCGCCTGCCATCAGCATCTCTACTGCATCTTCCCCCGATTCAATGCCACCAACCCCAATCACAGGTATTTCAACAACATCATAGATGTCATACACACACCTGACAGCCACAGGTTTGATGCAGGGACCAGAGAGGCCACCGAATTTATTCGACAAAACAGGCCTGCCTGAGACAACATCAATCTTCATCCCAGGACCGAGGGTGTTTATTGCTGAGATAACGTCAGCTCCGTTTTTTTCCACCTCCAATGCGATGGCCTTGATGTCCACCACATTAGGTGTTAGTTTCACAATAAGAGGTAAATCTGTTGCATTCTTGACTGCCCGGGTTATCTTACCTGCCGTTTTGGCGCTGGAGCCGAAGGGTTTGCCGAACTCTCTCACATTAGGGCAGGATATGTTAGCCTCCAGAAAGGCTGGCTCGGCCTTGGATAATAGCTCGGCCATGTAGCCGTACTCGGAGATGCTTTTGCCGTAGAAGCTTGCTATCACAGGAGCATCTACGGAGTCAACTGCCTTCTTAAGCTCCCCCATTGATTCCTCCGGATCGGGACATGAAAGACCTATAGCATTCAATAACCCGCAGTCCAGTTCCACCACCACAGGGTTTTCATGCCCCCTCCTTTTCTGGGGGCCGATGGATTTAGTGATTACGGCAGCTGCACCAGATGCGGATGCTCTCTTAAGAGCTGATGCAGTGACCCCAAGGACTCCGGAAGCCAATACTGTGGGGTTGTTTAATCTGATGCCAGCTAACTCCGTTGAAACATCCATCCTTGATTTAATTATTCTCTTTCTTCAATAATAACTATGAAACCAAGGATTCTCATCTCGGATAAGATACATGATAAGGCAATTGATGAGGCTAAGTTGTTTGCTGATGTTGACCTGAAATTCAATCTCACCCCCAAGGAGCTGGTAGATAAGATAAGAGATTATGACGCATTAATCATTCGCTCCGGGACCAAGGTCACCAGAGAGGTTATAGCTAACGCCGGGAAACTCAGGATTATTGGCAGGGCAGGGGTGGGGCTTGACAATATAGACCTTAAGGCAGCCGGAGAAAAAAATATTGAGGTTGTTAACTCCCCCGAGGCTTCAACCATTTCTGTAGCTGAATTAGCCGTTGGCTCGCTGATCGCATTGATGAGAAACATACACCACGGGCATTCATCCCTTAAAAAAGGCAGGTGGGATAGAAGCAAGCTAACCGGGAACGAACTCTACGGTAAAAAAATAGGGATTATAGGATTCGGGAGAATCGGGAGGGAGGTAGCTGATCGGGCAAAAGCCTTCGGAATGGACGTGCTGGCATTCGACCCTAACATAACAGTAGAGGATGCGAGAGAAAACAACTGCGAGTACAGGGAGCTGGATGAATTAATAAAAGAGGCTGACGTGCTCACATTACATGTGCCCTTAACAGAAAAAACCAGGGGCTTGATTGATACAGCAAAAATAGAAAGCATGAAAAAGGATGCTGTGATCATCAACGCAGCCAGAGGAGGTGTAGTTAATGAGGAAGACCTGTATGCAGCATTAAAGAAGGGCGTCATCAAGGGTGCAGCCATCGACGTCTTCGAGTCAGAGCCACCTGAGGGAAGCCCTCTATTGGAGCTGGACAACATAGTTCTGACACCCCACCTTGGAGCCAACACCGAAGAAGCCCAGATTAATGCCGGAGCAGTGGTGGTGGAGAAGATAAGAAATCACTTCAGGAACGCCTGATTTTTTTTATATATGCTGTGTTTTCATGAAAGATATAGAGGATATAATCAAGAAATTCGAGGACGAGGGAATAATACTCACCTCCAGAGCCCTGGGAAAAATACGGGACAACTCCATGAAGCCGGATGTGGTTATAGAGAAAGCCAGGGAGAGGAATGTGTGGCTTATATCCGACGAGTTCATTGTGGAGTTCATAGAGCAAAAAAAGAAGAAAGACAAGCCCGTGAAGAAGACAAAAAAAATTCCCGCCAAGGAGAGAGACAGCGAACTAAAAATAAATGAAGACTTTGACGTTACAGGAAAAAGCACCTGCGAGGGGAGGATAGAGGATTTTCTGGGATACTTCAACCATAAATACGAGAACATAAAAAGCGTTTTAAAAGAGAGACCCTCCATGAGGTCAGCGGTCCCCATCAAGTTCCTGAGGAAACAGGGCAATGACATCAATTTACAGTTTATTGGAATGGTATCGGATAAGAGAGAAAGCAGGAGAGGATTCAAGTTCCTTGACCTCGAGGACCCTACGGGTGAGATACGGGTTCTGGTTTCCAAGGACAGCAGGGAACTGAATGAATTATTCGACAACATCCTCCTGGACGAGGTTATCGGCGTGGAGGGGAGAATATATAATGATCTGTTCATAGCTAAATCAATATATCAGCCTGATTTGCCGATAAACCATAAAACCAACTCAGCTCCAGATGACGTCTGCGCTGCCATGATATCCGACATACACGTTGGCAGCTATCTCTTCCTGGAAAAAGAATTCAAGTCATTCATCGACTGCCTTAAACCCAACGGGAACAGGAAAAACGGGGATATATTCGGGAAAATAAAATATCTGGTGGTAGCCGGAGATCTGGTAGACGGTGTGGGAATCTACCCCAACCAGGAAAAGGAATTAGCTATCCCAGACATCTACAAACAATATGACTTTCTTGCCTCCCTGCTGGAGGAGGTGCCAGACCACATAGAGATAGTATTGTGCATGGGCAACCACGATGCTGTAAGGCTTTCAGAACCCCAGACCAAGCTGGATAAGGACATTGGTGCGCCATTGTATGATCTACCTAACGTGCACATGTGCGGTAACCCCTCAATGATCTCAATGCACGGGGTAAAAACTCTCATATACCATGGGACATCACTCGACGGCATAATAGGTAATCTGTCCAGGTGCACATACAGCAGGCCGGAGGTGGCGATGGTAGAATACCTCAAAAGGAGATATCTTGTACCCAGCTACGGTAGAGATAATATCGCTCCAGAAGGGAAAGACTATCTCTTCATAAATGAGATACCCGACATATTCCACTGCGGTCACGTTCACACAAACGGGTATATGAACTATAGAGGGGTTAGGGTCATAAACTCAGGCACCTTCCAGGCAAGGACCAAATACCAGGAAGAGCAGGGCCACGTCCCAACCCCGGGAAGAGTTCCCATAATAAATCTACAAAACCACGAGGTATCCATGGTACACTTCTACGATGAGGGATGAGGAATACTTTCAGGAATTGAAGGAGAAGATTGAAGAGGTCTATAAGATAGCTAACGAAGCCAGGAGCAGGAACTTCGATCCTGACAGCAGAGTGGAGGCTATCCCCGCAGGCGACCTGGCTACGAGAGTGGAGGGTCTTGTAGGGCCGAAGGGTATAGCAGAGAAAATAAAGGAGATTGGTAGGGAGAATATAAAGGGTATAATAGAGTACATACTATCTGACATATCCACTGTCTCCAAGGAGGAGAAGGAGAAAAGAGTGGAGCAAGCATTAAGGACTACCTTGGCTATACTGACAGAGGGTGTTGTTGCCGCACCCATTGAGGGGATATCCAAGATTGACATCAAAAACAACCCAGACGGCTCACAATATCTCTCAATATATTTTGCAGGACCCATAAGAAGTGCTGGCGGAACAGCCCAGGGATTGGCTGTGGTGATAGGAGACTACCTCAGGAAGAAGGTTGGTTTAGTAGAGTATAGACCCACCAATGATGAGATAGAACGCTACGTTGAGGAAATAAAGATATACAACGACAGAGTAACCCGTCTACAGTATCTCCCCAGGGATGATGACATTAGAGAGATTGTCAAAAACACCTCAGTCTGCGTTGATGGTGAACCAACAGAAAAGAGGGAGGTCTCCATACACAGGGATCTGGAAAGAGTAGACACCAACAGAATCAGGGGAGGAATCTGCCTGGTTATTGCAGAAGGTATTGCACAGAAGGCTCCTAAACTGATGAAGCATACCAAAAACCTGGGTCTTGACTGGAGCTGGCTATCTAGTATAGCGAAGGGCAAATCAGGTCTCAGGGAAGAAAACAGTGCGGGAGATAAGAAAATTAAACCAATAAGCACATTCATGTCCGAGGTTGTGGGCGGGAGACCAATCTTCTCCGCCCCCTCAGCCAAGGGGGGATTCCGTCTCAGGTACGGGAGAAACAGGACCTCAGGTATTGCCGCTAAATCAGTACATCCTGCAACAATGGTTTTAGCAGATGGTTTTATCGCTACCGGAACGCAGGTGAAGGTTGAACGCCCCGGGAAAGGCTGCATCATAACAGAATGTGACTCAATAGAGGGTCCCCTGGTGAGGCTGAGAAACGGTTCCGTTGTCAGGGTGGAAAGCGCCTCTACCGCCATGGAATTAAAGAAAGACCTTGATGAGATACTATTTTTGGGTGATATACTCATAAGCTACGGTGACTTCCTGCAGACCAACACCAAACTCCACCCAGCAGGTTATTGTGAGGAATGGTGGGCTCAGGAGGCAAGTAAAGCCTGTGAAAAGATAAACCTGGATGTGAGGGATCCTGACGAAGCGGTTGAGTTATCGCTGAAACATAAAATCCCCCTGCACCCCAGATACACCTTTCACTGGGAGGATGTTGGCCTTGAGAAACTAGAGATCCTGGTCGAATGGCTTCTTTTAGGGGAGATAGATGATAAAAATAAAGAACTGGTTTTGGAACCCAACCCTGAAGCAAAAGAGATACTTGAGCACCTTGGTGTGCCCCACACGTTTGTAAACGAAAAAATCAGGATAAGGGAATACAAGCCACTCATGTATCCACTGAAGGCATTTGATGGTAAGAAACTGGATAAGGAATCATTTAGGGAGGCATTGAAAGAGTTCAAGGGGAAAGATATCTACGGTTTCGTAGAAAAAAACGCCCCCATAACGGTGAAAAGAAAAAGCGGCACATATATTGGTGCCAGGATGGGTCGCCCAGAGAAAGCTAAAGAGAGAAAAATGCAGCCAGCAGTTCACTCCCTTTTCCCAATAGGAAATTCAGGTGGGAAGGAGCGGCTAATAAACGTTTCCTCTGAAAAAAACATGATAAACGTCGAGATTGCAAGATACTACTGCGATAAATGCCATAGCCGAGTCTACTTCCCGGTATGCCATAAATGCGGGAACAAGACAACACTTAAGAGGATATGCCCCTCATGCAACATCGAAACCGGGCGTGAGATGTGCCCGAGATGCAAAACAAAAACCTTATCCTATGAAAAAATGGGGGTGGATATAAAGAAACTCTGGAGGGAGGCAATCAACAAAGTTGGTAAAGCAAGTAAGGTTAAGGGAGTTAAGGGTATGATTTCAGAGTTCAAGATTCCAGAGCCGCTGGAGAAGGGCATACTGAGGTCCAGGAATGATGTCTACGTCTTCAAGGACGGCACAATAAGGTTTGATTCAACTGACGCTCCAATGACCCACTTCAAGCCCCGGGAAATCGAAACCAGCCTGGAGAAACTAAGGGATCTGGGATACGATAGAGACTATAAAGGTGAGAAACTTGTTGATGAGGAACAGATTCTGGAGTTAAGACCCCAGGATGTGATCATACCCAAAAGTGGCGCTATATACCTTCTGAGGGTGTCTTATTTCATAGATGATCTGCTTAAGAGATTCTATGGTATGGAAAGGTTCTATAACCTTAGTAGTGTGGACGAGCTTATAGGGCACTTAATCATCGGATTAGCTCCCCACACATCCGCCGGGATAACAGGCAGGATTGTGGGATTCACCCGCGCCAACGTCTGCTTCGCACACCCCTACTGGCACGCGGCCAAGAGACGGAATGCTGACGGAGACGAGGACGCATTTATGCTGGCACTTGATACATTAATAAACTTCTCCCGGAAATATCTCCCAGCATCCAGGGGAGGTAAAATGGACGCCCCCCTGGTTGTTACAACCCTGATGGATGCCAAGGAAGTGGATGATGAAGCCCACAAGATAGAGATAGTGGACAAATACCCCCTGGACTTCTACGATAAGACCTGGGAGTTCGCAGACCCCTCAGACGTTGATGTCAAAATCGCAAAGGATGTTCTTGAATGCGACCCATTTAATAACCTGTTGTTCACACACTCTACAACAGATGCTACAGGCCCTATATTGAAGTCCCAGTACCTCAAGTTGACTAACATGGACGAGAAGGTTGGCGCCCAACTGGGCGTAGCTGAAAAAATCAGGGCCATAGACGAAAGGGTTGTGGCTGAGCTGGTAATCAACTCCCACTTCCTTAGGGATACATACGGGAACCTGAGAGCCTTCAGCAGGCAGAAATTCAGGTGCGTTAACTGCAACGCATCATATAGGAGAATACCCTTGGGAGGTAAGTGCACGAAATGCGGCGGCAAGCTTTTGTTGACTGTGACCAAGGGAAGCGTAGAGAAGTACCTGGGCACCTCCATGAAGCTGGTGGAGAAATACAACTGCAGCCCCTATATGAAGCAACGACTGACACTCTTACGGAAGGAGATAGACAGCCTTTTTACCAACGACCTGAGCAAGCAGGTAGCCCTGTCAGAGTTCATGTAGCTTCCCTATCATTTAACCACAATCTTCAGGTGCATGTCCCCAACCTTCCTGTCCTCCAGGTAGAAGGAATCTGCTTTTTCGGGGGTGAATGATTTAGTCCGGTTGATTTTCGGGGGCAGGTACCAGTTAATCTTCAACTCCTCGTTTATTAAACGATAAGCTCTTGAGTCCCTGTTCTCCAGAATCAGATTCGTCTTCACACCCTTCTCAAGTTCCAGCTCCTGCGGGGTGAATTTATTGTCTACAGCTATTATCCTGTAGGTGTTCTCGGGTAGAGTTGTTGTGGTCGTCGAAAGAGTGGATGATGTGCTCCCTGTTTCGGAGGTGGAGGTGCTGGTTGAGGTCACAGTCGAAGTTGTTGATGTTTCTGTTAAGGTGGTTGACGTGGATGTTGTCTTAGTCCTGTATGTCAGCGAGGGCTGGTTAGGGTCCTCGAAGGTGCAGCCCGAAAAAAGGAGGGTGGAGAGTGCTAGAATGAAAGCATAATGTTGGGGTTTCATCCATAATCACCTGGACCTTAACTCGCTTAAGGTAGGTCTGAGATAGGAGCTAAGAGATATTTGCGGCTCTTTTGTCTTCTGGGGCTCGGGCTTAAGTTTTTGGGGTCTTTTCACCAGCTCTATCTTCCCATATTTACCGGAGGAAACCTGCAGATCACCCCCATATGCCTTACACCAACCTTTCTT
Organism: Candidatus Altarchaeales archaeon ex4484_2; assembly: GCA_002254565.1. Classification (GTDB taxonomy): domain Archaea; phylum Altiarchaeota; class Altiarchaeia; order IMC4; family QMZM01; genus EX4484-2. Next base: position 26,241 of record NJEG01000018.1, read on the forward strand.
TACCACAATAAAATCCCCTTCCCTAAAGAAGTCCACCTCATGATTCCAAAGGGAGAGAACACATTCACCTGATGCGTCCCTGACCTGGCAGGAGCAGACCCTGTTCTGGTTCCATTCCCTGACACCCTCCTTGGAGAGTATCTCCAAACCCAGCAGGGGAACAGGCCTGTTCTCCTCTAACTCATAGACTTCCATTTTTTCTGGGTTAAACTATTAGGTGAAACTGGAATATAAACGTTCAGGATTTTCTAGGGTGGGGAATTTATCTCGGGTGTTTTTAATAGTATACTGTGAAGAAACATTTCATTTGTCTGTTCATCCTGTTGCTTTTATCCAGCGGCTGTCTGAGAGAGGATGAATGCGAGGACGGGATATGCGATACAGAAGACCTGCCCCCGGCTGTTGAGGGAGCTTTATGCCATAATCCCCCATCCACTTTTCAGCAGAGACAGCGTTTATCTCCTGGAGTATCTGCCCATCAACACAGCCTTAGCTAGAGAATGCTCTTCCACCCTCTCCCTGAAGTTGTCCCTGCTCAAGTCCTCTGTCATCTCCCTATCAAGAGCGTAGACTGTGAAAAAGTACCTGTGGGTTCCCGAAGGCGGACACGGCCCCCCGTACTCCAGCCTCTTGAAGTCGTTTGTTACCTCCTTCCCTGGAGCTTTTTTTCCTTCATTTAGCTCTGAGACGTTAGCTGGGATGTTGTAGACCAGCCAGTGGATGAACTCTCCCATGGGCGCGTCAGGATCTACACAGGTTAAGGCAAAGCTTTTGGTCTCATCAGGGTACTTACTCCACTTCAGGTGCGGGCTGATATCCTGCCCGTCGCAGGTATACCTTGAGGGAATCAATCCCTCACTCTCGAAGCTGTTGCTTTCTAATTCCATACCATACACCTCCTTTTTATTTAACTCCGCCCCCTTCTCCTGGAGGCAGAGACTAGATAAACACATAAAAAAAAACAAGATAAAATAACCTCATATTAAAATAATAGAGAAACACAAAAAGATAAGATAATCAGGTTTTAAGGTCTTCGTGGATGCTTTGGGCTGCTCTCTTGCCTGCGGCCATGGCGCTTATTACAGTAGCAGCTCCGGTAACGATGTCCCCGCCCGCATAAACCCGTTCCAGGCTAGTACGACCATCCCGGCCCGCCTTAACATTACCCCTATCACTTACCTCCAGATCAGGGATCGTGGAAGGCAACAGAGGATTAGGTCCCTGACCAACTGCTATAATAACCGTGTCAAAATCCAAAACAAAATCTGAACCCTTAACCGGAACAGGACTCCTTCTGCCGGAGGAATCAGGCTCCCCCAACTCCATCCTAACACACCTCAAACCAGACACGTTACCCTCACCATCACCCAGGAACTCCACAGGATTAGTCAAGTAATCAAACACCACACCCTCGCCCCTAGCATTAACAACCTCCTCCTGCCGGGCAGGCAACTCCCCCCCGCTCCTCCTGTAGACCACATGCACCTCCCCGGCTCCAAGTCTAAGAGCAGCTCTAGCGGAATCCATGGCCACATTACCCCCGCCAACAACAGCCACCTTTGAGCCCACCCTAACAGGGGTATCATACTCTGGGAACAAATAAGCCTTCATCAGATTCACCCTAGTCAAAAACTCATTAGCACTATATACACCATTAAGATTCTCCCCCGGAAGGCCTAAAAAATAAGGTAATCCCGCCCCAGAACCGATAAATATCGCATCAAAATCACGCCTTAAATCACTAAACGATACTGTCCTGCCCACCAGAACATTAAGCCTGAACTCCACACCCAGCCTCTTTAGGTAATCTATCTCGCTGTCAACAACACTCTTGGGGAGGCGGAACTCAGGTATACCATACCTCAAAACACCACCCGGCTCATGAAGAGACTCGAATACAACAACGGAATAACCGTTTTTTATAAGCTCAGCTGCACAGGATAAGCCAGCCGGTCCGGAGCCGATGACAGCAACCCCCCCACTGGTAGAGAGGGGCGGTGAAGGAGATTCATCCACTCTATTTTTAATCAACCAGTCACCCACGAAACGCTCCAGCCCGCCTACGGAAACAGGCTCAGCACCCATCTTGTTCAGAACACAATAAATCTCGCACTGGCTCTCCTGCGGACAAACCCGCCCACATACTGCTGGGAAGATGTTGCTTTCCCTTAACCTGTCAGCGGCCTTATCGAAGTCCTTCTCCTTTATGTGCTTAATAAAACCAGGTATGTCAACCCTAACCGGACAGCCCTCCATACAAGATGGATTACTACAGGATAGACACCTTGACGCCTCCCTTAAGACCTCATCTGCGGAGTAGCCTAAAGAAACCTCCCTGAAGTTTTTAACCCGCTCCCCTGGATTCTGTTTACTTACCTGGGTTTTCTCACCAACACCATCCATCATTTACCACAAGCCTCCAGGTAACGTTTAAGTGAAAGCTCCTCCTGTCTTAGATAGAACCCATGCCTATGGAATAACTCATCGAAATCCACCTCATGGGCGTTGAATTCCGGGCCGTCAACGCATGCGAAACGTGTCTCGCCGTTAACTGTAACCCTGCAGGAGCCGCACATTCCGGTGCCGTCAACCATGATAGGGTTAAGGCTTACAACAGTCTCTATACCATACTCTTTGGTCAACCCGGATACTGCGGACATCATAACCAGCGGCCCGATAGCAATAACCCGGTCCACCTTCAAGCCCCCGTCTATTAAATCCCGCAGCTGGTCCGTTACAAAACCCGCCCTCCCGCAGCTGCCGTCATCTGTTGTAACATAAAATGAATCAGATAATTCATCCATCCTCTCACGCCAGAACAACAATTCATCGCATCTGGCACCCAGTATAGAGACAACACAGTTACCCTTATCAGCTAACGCCCTGGCTATCGGGTAGATGGGGGCTACACCAATACCACCGCCCACACACACCACAGTACCATACTCCCTAATCTTGGAAGGGTTGCCTAAGGGACCTAATAGATCAAGTAACTCATCCCCCACCTCAAAAGATGCCAGCTCTTTCGTGGACTTACCAACCTCTTGGAATATCAGGGAGATACTACCCGCCTCCACGTTCACATCAGCTACGGTTAGGGGGATTCTCTCTCCTCTCTCATGTATTCTCAGGATGATAAATTGCCCCGGCTGGTAGGATTGTGCTATCAGGGGAGACCTCACCTCCAACAAAACAGCTTCGCTGTGGACTCTTTCCCTGGACAGAATTTCGTTCATAGCAGTCCCTCGGTTATATAATTTCAATTATAATATAATTATACTACACCAAATACAAATTGATTATGAGGCTAAAATATGACAACACTAAGGGAATACTTGGATAGCACCAGCTGTGAAGAAAAACTGAAGGACTTAATCGAGTTAGTCTCCGATCAGGCTATTCCGATAAGGAAGGCATTCATATCCAACCAGGAATACGTGGACAGCGAAAACATCTACGGAGAGAAACAGATAGCCCTGGATAAATGGTCCAACGAACACCTGATGAAGACCTTCAGGGAATCAAAGCTTGTGAAGGAGGCGGCCTCGGAGGAGGAGGCTGAGGTGGTGGAGTTCCCGGATGCTGAGGCCAGCTATGCTGTAACAATTGACCCCCTTGACGGCTCCTCGCTCGTTCAGGTCAACCTGGCTGTTGGAACAATAGTCGGAGTATACGAGAAAAGTGTGATGGAGGAGGGCAGGAACCTGAAGGCTGCATTCTACATGCTGTATGGGCCGTTGACTGTTTTGGGTTTGACTGTCCGAGAGGGTGTGCACTTTTTCGCTCTCAACGAGGAAAACGAGTACGTGATGACCCAAAAAGACGTCAGGATACCTGAGGGTAAACTGTATGCCAGCGGAGCATTGAAGAGAGACTGGCTTCCAGAGCACCAGAGATTCATAGAATACCTCGAAAAAGAAGGCTACAAGCTAAGATACTCAGGCTCCTTTGTAGCAGACGTCCACCAGTATCTTAAATATGGGGGCGTGTTCTCTTACCCAGCATATCGGGGGAAAGAAACAGGTAAACTAAGGCTGCTTTTTGAGGCCAACCCCATGGGCTTTATCGTATCCGAGGCAGGTGGGAGGATAAGTGATGGAAAAAAGAACCTGCTCGAAATCAGACCCGAGAAATTAGATCACAGAATACCTATTTATGTCGGAAGCAAGGGCATAATAGAAAAAATGGAAAACGAATATGATATAGAGGTTTAAAAAAAATGACTGGACATGAACCGATCTCAGGTAAAAAACTCTTTAAGCCATTGATTGATAGAGACTGTATTGTTATGGCAGCAAACACCCGCTACATCCCGGGGGTCGCGAAAGGCATACTACAGGCTGCTAAAGACACCAACAGCCCGATATTGAGTGAAATAGCCCGCTCAGAAAGCGATCTCAAGGGTGGATACACAGGATATACTCCAGCGGAATTCGCCGAAAAAATAATGGATATAGCAAACGAGGTAGGCCTCAATAAATGGGTTCTTCACGCAGACCACATATCCGTCAAGAAAGGTGATAGGGAAACCATCGAGGGGACGAAGGAGCTGGTGAAATCACAGATTAAAGCAGGGTTCACATCTTTTGCAATAGACGCATCCCACATCTTCAACTTTGAGGGAGAAACAGTAAGGGAGGAATTAGAGGGCAACCTGGATGCGACAATCGAGATAGGTAGATTCATATCAAAGGAGATGGGATCGGAATCATATGGCCTGGAGGTTGAGGTAGGTGAAGTCGGCAGGAAAGATGAGGAAGGATTTATTCTCACAAGCCCCGAGCAGGCGTCTACATTCATATCAGAGCTCAACAATGCAGGAGTGGAACCGGATCTTCTGGCCACAGCCAACGGCTCCACCCACGGGAACATATATGATGAAAGGGGGGTGAAGATAGAGCAGGTTTCCATCGACATAGAGAGGACGAAGAATATAGCTAAGGCCCTAAGAGAGATGGGCTCGCATGTCAGAATAGCACAACACGGGATAACCGGAACGCCACTGCACCTGATTGCCACACAGTTCCCCAGGGGTGATGTTATAAAAGGCAACGTCGGAACTTTCTGGCAGAACATTGTCTGGGATATACTGAAGGTTTATGAAATAGACCTCTATGAAAAAATAGAGAAATGGGTTCTGGAGAAGTATGCCGGTAAAGGAAAAAGAGTGCCTTGATGTTCTATAAGGCATTCAACAGCATAGGGAAGGCAGAGCACATAAAATTATGATCGAAAACGCGTATCTGCAGGTGAAAAAGGCCTCCAGGGGCTATAAACCCGCCTGGAGGGAGATGGTGGAATCACTGTCTACGGGGATGATGGGAACCTCCCCCTCCGAGTTGAGGTATATGCTAGCTGGTGGTATGCACCACAATAAGGGGGGAATAAGAAAGAGTGAGGTACTGCAGCACACCATCGGATTTTTCCTTATCCTCACAGGCTTATGCTTCACCTTCCTAGGAGCATATATCTATTTATTTCCGTGAAACCCATGTTCACCCTGATATTCGAGCCGTCCGTAACACATCATTTGTTCTTTTTTCTTCCCTTCAATTACCAGATGATTGCTCTCAGCGAAGCCGTAAAGATAAGGTGAACTAAGAAAAATCATCTCAAATTCTGGGGTATATAAAAGGAACAACTGGGTAATTACTTGATACACGCAAAATGGATGTTGTAGGCATAGAGGGCTCCGTGCTTCTTCTGGACATAGGATTCGTAATCCTTTCAGCAACCATACTGGCGATCATAGCACGGGCTCTGCGGCAGCCTCTCATCGTGGCCTACGTTCTGGCCGGGATAATAATCGGCCCCTGCGGCATGGGCCTGATAACAGAGAAGGAAGTAATCAACGTTCTAGCAGAATTCGGGATAGCATTATTGCTGTTCATGGTCGGCCTGGAACTGGATTTTCGCAGACTCAAGGATGTGGGAAAAGTCTCACTCACCTGCGGGCTGGGGCAGATAAGCATAACCTTCATCGCAGGATTCCTGCTGTCTAAATACCTGCTGATGAACATGAGCGGCTACACTGATCTATGGGCTTTCTATGTGGCCTTCGCCTTAACCATAAGCAGCACCATGATTGTGGTAAAACTCCTATCCGACATGAACGAACTGGACACCCTCCACGGGAAGATTGTTCTAGGAACACTGCTGGTGCAGGACATCGTCTCCATAATAGTGCTCGCCTCCCTCTCCTCACTAGACGGATTCTCCCCGGTAAACCTTATAAGCCCCATGCTCAACGGAGTAGCCCTGGTAAGCATAGCCATCATCTCAGCCAGATACATTGGCCCCCCCACACTGCGTTATGTCGCAAAGTCTACAGAAATACTCTTCCTGTTCGCCCTATCATGGTGTCTGATATTCTCCTTCATCTCCCTTAAGATGGGATTCAAGACCGTAACCGTAGGAGCCTTCCTTGGAGGAGTGTCTCTAGCAATATTCCCATACAACCTCGAAGTAATAAGTAGAATTAAGTCCCTCAGGGATTTCTTCGCCACCATATTCTTCGTGTCCCTGGGAATGCAGATAACATTCGACCCCAAGCTCCTGCCCCTGGGCTTGATTCTCTCCGCATTTGTCTTGTTCGGAAACGTCGCCATAGTTATGTTAATAAACCTCCTCTCAGGTTTCAGGAAGAGAACCTCGTTCCTGACCGCCATCTCCCTAGCCCAGATAAGCGAGTTCTCCCTGATAATCGTGGGAAACGGAGTCCTCCTAGGCCATATACAAGAGAGTATGCTCTCGCTGGTTACAATAATTGCGGTGGTGACCATAACAGTGAGCTCCTACTTTATCGTACACGGGGCTGGGTTCTACAAGAAAATGATTCCATTCCTCAATCTTGTGGAAAGAATAGGAGACCATAAGATACGGGAACTGGAGAAGATACCGAAGAAATCCAGTAACCACATCATATTATGTGGATGTCACAGGATGGGCAAAATCATAATAGAAACCATTAAGGAAATGAAGAAAAACTACCTGGTGGTGGACATTAACCCCGAGCTGGTGAAGAAACTAATCGATGAAGGAGTACCCTGTATCTACGGCGACATCGGGGACAAGGAGATACTGGATAGAATTGATTTAAGGGATGCTGAGATTGTTATCTCGACCATACCAAACCACGAAGACAACCTGCTTCTTATCAGAGAGGTGAAGAAAGCCCGCCCAGAAACCATAGTTTTTATATCCGAGAAACATGTGGACAACGCCCTGGGGCTATACAATGAAGGCGCAGACTACGTTATTATTCCGGACATAGTGGGAGGTGAAAGAATTTCCGAGTACATGACGGAATACATAACAGACATCAAAGGTATAAAAGAAGCGAGAAAAAAACACATAAAGAAGCTTGAGGACATCAAGAGAGAGGAGAAACTTGGAAAATACGAGTACACCCTCCTAAAAGAGCTGGGGGGGAGATACAACAATGAATCATTTAAATAAAAAAGTTGATTATAAAGTTAATAATTACTAATATTAAGAATATGGTTGCTTCAGTGGATAGAGATAAATGCATGTACTGCGGGGGTTGTGTCTCCATATGCCCCACGGATGCTCTTGAATTAATGGAGACATTCATCAAAGTAGATGAAGACACTTGTGTCGGATGTGGCTCATGTATCAGATTCTGCCCCGTAGGGGCATTATATGAGAAAGATGAATGATGAACAGAGAATATGATGTAATTGTGGTGGGCGCCGGCCCGGCAGGGAGTATGGCAGCAAAGACTGTTGCTGAAGGGAAACACAGTGTTCTGGTATTGGACAAGAAACAGGAAATCGGAACACCCAAGAGATGCGCTGAGGGAATTAATGCAAGGGTGCTTGCATCTCTTGATATAAAACCTGACCCCCGATGGGCTATCAACAATATAAGGGGTGCTGTATGCTATTCACCGTCAGGAAATAGTGTAAATACCGATTTAGGAGCTATGGGAGGATACGTGCTGGAGAGAAAGATATTCGAGAAACACCTGGCAACCCAAGCAATTAAGAAAGGAGCCAGGTACATGGTAAAAACCAACGCCAGAAAGGTTTTAAAGGAAAACGGATTTGTTAAGGGAGTGAAGGCAGACTACATGGGCGAGGAACTAGAGCTTAAATCCAGGATTGTTATAGCAGCAGACGGCGTGGACTCGAAGATAGCCAGAGATGTTGGGATAGACACCAAAAATGTTCTCGAAGACTACCATTCCGGCTTCCAGTACGAGATGGCCGGCCTCAAACTGGAAGAGGAAGATAAGCTACACATCTATTTCGGCGAAAAAATAGCACCAAAGGGGTATGTGTGGATTTTTCCCAAAGGAGATAGCGTAGCTAACGTAGGGATAGGTATACTAGGCAAACTCTCATCTGACGGTAATCGGGCGATAGACTACCTGGACCGCTTTATTGGATCACATCCCGAGATATTCCAAAATGCTTCACCCATAGAGATAAACGCTGGAGGTGTGCCGATGGGGTCCCCACTAGAGGATATGGTGGACAACGGGTTCATGGTTGTGGGAGACGCAGCCCACCATGTGAACCCCATACACGGCGGAGGGATTTCTCTGGCCATGGAGGCTGGCATGATAGCCGGGCAAGTGGCTTCTGAAGCGCTGGATAGGGGAGATGTTTCCAAGAAATCGCTTCAGGAATACCAGCGAAGATGGGAGGATAAATTCGACACCAAGCTGAAGAAGCTGATATAATGAAGTTGACGGAATCCAAATACAAGTTTCTTATCAGGATACTGGCTAAAAACGCCCCCCACATGGCCCCACTAGCAAAGAAGTTCCTGAGTAAATAAAGAAATGGACAGGGAAAAAATAAGGAAAGACGGGCTAAAGCTCATCGACGAGTTCTCTGAGATGCTCAAGGAGGTTAAGGAAACGGATGAAACCCACTACGTGGTTGACCTGAAAAACGTTACCAGAGATGATGGGAAACCAGAGAGGAAAAAAGAATTCCGTGAGAAGATGAGGAGGATAGCTCCCAGATGGGAGGACAACCACGTTATAGCTGAGAAAGGCCGTAAAGAATAGATGTAATCTCATGAAGAAGGGGGAATACTACCTCAAGTTCAGGGACCTGTTTATAGCAAGCTGGTTGGGTTCCGTTTTCGAGGAAGCCTACATCTATGTCCTAAGATTTATTGTTTAGGTTGATGTTGAGGTAGTATCAATGCTTAAATATTCTTAAGTCCATATAGGGTATATGGATGCTGTTGTGTTAGCTGCCGGTGAAGGTGTGAGGATGAGGCCTCTGACCTCCACCAGGCCGAAGCCTATGCTCCCGGTTGCCGGGAAACCTATACTGGAGTGGGATTTGGAGGCGCTGGTGATAAACGGCTTCAGAAAGATTTACATGATTGTAGGCTACAGGAAAGAGAGCATTCAAGACTATTTCGGAGACAGCTTCAAGGGCATGGAAATAGATTATGTCTTCCAGGAAGAGCAGCTGGGAACAGGGCATGCTGTCTCGCTAGTTGAAGAAAAAGTAGGTGACTCCTTTCTGGTAATGAACGGTGACCTTCTAGTATCAGACCATCTTATAAAAAAATTTCTTGGAGACAACAGAAAACACAATACAAGAAACAGCATCTCTCTGGTTGAGGTAATAAATCCCTCAGAGTTTGGGATAGTTGATTTAGAAGATAATCTCGTTAATTCAATAACCGAGAAGCCTGAGAAACCCGAAAGCAATTTAGCGAATGCAGGAATCTATCTATTCAATAAAGAAATATTTAAGGCAATAAAAGAAATAAAGGAATCCACGAGAGCAGAATATGAGATAACCGATGCTATAAAAACCCTCCTGGACAAAGAGGAAGTCCACGGATTCAAGTGCGAGAGCAGGTGGATTGACGTGGGCAGGCCCTGGGATCTGCTTGATGCAAACGAGTTAATGCTTAAGGATCTGAAACTGGAATATGATAAGGAGGTAAAGATTGAAGAAAACACTACATTAAAGGGTGAGGTACATGTTGGGAAAGGTAGTGTAATAAAATCAGGTTCATACATTGAGGGACCAGCGTATATAGGCAGGGACTGCATAATTGGTCCGAACTGCTACATAAGACCATACACCCTACTAATGGACAACACCAGGGCAGGTAATGCTGTGGAGATAAAGAACTCCATAGTGATGTCAGAAACCAACATATGCCACCTCTCATATATAGGTGACTCAGTGATAGGTGAAGGCTGCAATCTCGGAGCGGGCACGAAGGTAGCTAACCTCAGATTCGACCACGGGGACGTGAGGATGGAGATAAAAAACAAGCTCACCCCATCAGGAAGAAAAAAACTGGGGTGCATAATGGGAGACCACGTTAAGACTGGGATAAACGTGTCCATACTCCCCGGCAGATTGATATACCCCAACGCTTATGTGGAAGCAGGTAGTATCGTGAGAAATACAATCTACAGCGAAGAAGAATAAAAAAATGATTGGAAGAAACAAGGTCTTCAAGGTCCTTCTGTTAACCACGATATTGCTTTCCCTGTCCCTGAGCGCCTCATCCGAGGATAAACTCAAACCGCTTCTGGAGGGGGCGTATAACTCAATAAAGGTTGTGGTAGATAATGTAGCTGGATTATTATTCGGCCTATTCCCAGGGATTAGGGAGTCACTTTACAGCCTTTTTTTCTGGGAACCGGAGGAGGAATACCTCTCTTGGGTCATCTCTTTGAGGTCTCTCTTCTGGCTTTTTTATATAGCAGCATTTATTGTTCTAATAGCCTTTCTCCTGCAGATATGGAGCATGTCCAAGCGATACCTTTACAATACAATAACAGGCATAGGTATTCTATTAATATGCATCCACCTTTTGGATGTGGAGATAGAATTCACACTACTGAACCTGATACTAGTCGTCTTGCTCGGCATCCCGGGAGCGCTTATTGTTATCGTGTTTCAGTATATTGGAATACCTATCTAACAGTTTCTTTCTCCTAGCTAACTCAAAAAGGAGAGCAAGAGCAGCTAAGATAATCAAAACAGAAGCAAGGTGCATATAGAAAGCCCATTTCTCTCTCTCCCCCGAGTGTATCTCTTTTATTTTATCCAATTGCCTATCACACTCATCAATGCCTTCCTCATAAGCCAACTCCACGTAAATATCCTTAGCCAGCTCAAGATAGGTGGTTGCATTGACGTAGTCCTCTGAATCAAAATACTCTCCCCCAGTATCCAGGTAACTTTGCGCCTGCCGGTGCTTAACTGACACATTAATTATATGCTCTGCATGTCTTGATTCGTTCAAATAGCCAATAGAGCGGAAATCATCTCTAGCTGCTCTAGCATACACTGTAGCGTTTTCGTAGAATCTTCCCTCCAAAAAGGATTCCGCCTTCTCCAAGTTTACATCCGCATCAATCAAGATTTTTGCCGTGGATATAACCTCCAGCGTGCTCTCAACCCCTGTGGTTTCGTTCAGCTTAGAGTATATGTATTGGGACTCTTGCGCGTACAGTATCGAATTCTCGTAGTCCTTGGATTCCAGATGCTGTAGTGATGAGGTATACAGGGTATCTGCGTAGCGGCTCCATGACTTCCTGATTTCCTGCACTAAATCATCCGCCCTCAGAATCCCCCCCCGATCGTCCGCATCAAAGAAGATATCTAAGGATATCTCTGCATACGATAATGCGGTCTCATATTTTCCTTCTTCCATATAATCGCTTGCATCATTATAGAATTTCTCCGCCTTCAAGCTCTTGTTTTGGGGGGGGGTATATTTCTCGCACTCGTTTATTATGAGATGGCATCGTAGGATGCCTTCATCGAACCCAATATCCAGGAATAAATCACGGCACTTTCTAGCATACTCCAGGGCTTTCTCACAGTTCCCTTCAGTGAGGTAATAGGCTCTGGCATTCTTGAAAAAGTATTGCCCGTCACTGTAGACAATGAAGTCAGGGTTTATTTCATAGAGATAAATGTTGCTGCTGGTTGCGACAGCAAGATACCTTGAAACACCCCCCCTGGAGTAGACATAGACTGCATTAATGTGGTCCCCCAATACATTCTCAACCCTGAGGTTTCCTACCTCATCCAATGAATATATTATCTTGTTCGTTACTATAAGGGTGCGGGCGAATTTATCACTTTTGAATTCCAGGATGGACGAGTCCACCAGACCCTCCAGCTCCTTTTCATGGAGGATGTTCATGTTCCGGTCAAACAACAGAAAGGTGTCGTCTTCTCTTAAGGCAACAATCTCGTCCAAGCCGTCAGTGTTCACGTCACCTGAATCCACCTTAAAAATCCGCTTGTTTGTGTTAAGTAAAGGCTTGACTACACCATTCTCTAGGGTATAGATCCCCTTGAAGGTCCCAAAGACCGCTCCCTCCAGCGTGTTCTCTCGCTTCAGGGCCATATCCCACACCGCCCCGTCAAACACGTACTTATTCAGCAGGGCGCCATATCTGTCCAGCACGTAGACTTTGGAGTCAAGGGATGCTACAACCACATTCCTGTTAATGAAACGGATGTCTGAGGGTATGTCACCCATTAGATAATCCCACCGGTATTTGGTATCATATTCCGTTACCACCGAACCTTCCATCTCGAAGTAGTACACCCGCTCCTCAACGAAGCTGGTACCCTTCATGCTTGAGCCGGCTATTATATCCAGGCTACCATCGCCGTCGAAGTCTCCTGGCATGAAATACATAATCTTTTCCTTAGCGTGTCTCTGGGGGGCTCCGCAGCCTATCATCTTCCTCTGAGCTATCTTATCCACCCACGTCTTGTACTCCAGGTTGCCGTCCAGGTTTATTGCATAAATATAGCTTCTGACAACATCGAAGCTGGAGGCGTATATCTCCTCACTCCCGTCCTGATTGAAATCGTAGATGTAGACATCGTCTGATTGGAGGGGTACAGTCCACTTCAGTTTCAGGAGAGGGTACTGTTCCACATAATCCTGGGAAGTGCATTGATGAGAGAGGAACAGTATTGTAATTAAAAAAACTAAGCACCCCCTCCAGTACACCATTTTTGTTTTTTTAGAGCTGAATGATTTTCCGCTGACCTAGAGCACCCATAACCAACACCTCATTACCCTGTGATAGCTCTCCCTTATAATCTTTGGGCACAGGCAACTCAAATGTTTCATAGGATGTCATATCCATCAACTGGACATTACCTCCAACCACATTAAGCACCTGGCATGTGTCTTTGCTGATTATAGGTATCTCCACCTTCTGACTAACCGGGCCCATTATGTTCCTTTTCTGGTCATCAAATATGCCCACAGCCTCCAACCGAGCCTTCATCCCACCGTGTTTACCGGGCTTGGATTTGGTTATCTTCGACACCCTGCAAGCCTCTCCGTCGATTATCACGTATTTACCTTCCTTCAAGTCCTTTATGGTACCAATCTGCTTACTCATTTTTTTACATCAACACAAGAAATTTATGAAGTAAATTTCTTGATTATTATGAAGTTATAATTCAAAAATAAAAGAATAGATTAATAATAAGAATAGAGAATAAAATAGGTTAATATGCTATGGGGGAAAAATAGTTATGGTTGCTCCAGAAGGCATGATGTGCTAATAGACTCTGGATATAGGGTGGAACATCATATATTCAGGAGGTAAGCGAAATTACTACCTGTACCAGGTAATCTGGTGCAGATTTACCCTGATCACCCCAAGTTAACATGGCTCAATTAAGCAAAAAATTATTTGGTCTGTTGTTGATTGCTGTGGTCTTGTTCTGTTCAGGTTGTGCGGAAAAAAGACAAACAGAAACCACCCTTGGCCCGGGCGATTACAGTTTCACAATTGAACATCAGGGAATAGAAAGATTTTATTTAATGCATGTTCCAGAGGGTTATGACGAAAACAATCCAACTCCTCTTGTTTTTGCGTTTCATGGAAGACTAGGGAATGGGAGGTATATGAAAGAAAATTATAATTTCCTAGAGGAATCAAATAAAAAAGGATTTATTGTTGTTTTTCCGGTGATAGATTTGCATCGTGGAATGCTGGGAAATGCTGTGCATATGCTTTCGAAAGCAACAGCGATGATGTTGGATTTGTGAAAAAAATTCTGGAGGATATAAAAAATAATTTTAATGTTGATGAAAACAGGATTTATGCAACAGGCATGTCTAATGGAGCAAGATTCTCATACAGGCTTGCCTGTGAAATGAGCGATACATTCGCTGCAATCGCAGCTGTTTCCGGGGTGAAAAGCACCATCTCATGCAATCCCTCAAGACCAATACCTATCCTGCATTTGAAAGAAATCAATGTAATAATGAAAAAACAAGAGTCCTTGAAGTCGGAGGCGCATACTGTGACTCCTACAGTAACTGCGCAGGAGACAGCGAAGTCAGATTATGTGTTACAACTGAAGGGGGGCATTCATGGCCCGGAGGAAGTAAACCAAGAGAAGGAGCAGACACCCCCTCAACAGCCATTAATGCAACAGAAATAATCTGGGAGTTTTTTGAGAAACTCCCACACGACATCGTCGGCGTTTATGTCATCACTTAAAGCTCCCACCGTCTTCTTCCACAACCTGCATATATAACCATTAGGATATGTTTTACATGCCTCAGGACTATATGTCGTACGGCCAGGCCAGGCATGTCCCATACCCCCTATTGTGCATAAAGTAACTTCCGCATTGTCTTGGCATTCCTGGTAGGTAACGCAGGTAGCGTTTCTATTTCGAAAGGTAATCTCTGTCCTATCTGAGCATCCGTTGATTTGCTTCCATTGATCAATATAGTTTCGCACTGAAGTACAGTCCCATAGTTTACCTGTTTCCACCGGTAACCCAATCTTGCTGAGGAATTCTGACATGCATCCTCCACACTCACCGCCCTCGTAAAAAGCACATGGATCTTCGGTTCCATGAAAATGCATTACCGGAACCGGTCTTGATGGGTTACATTCATCAAATGCGTCATGGCCGCCGCTTGGAGCAATCGCAGCAATCTTGTCAGCTAACTCACAGGCTAATCTGTAAACCATCAGCGCTCCGTTGGACATCCCGATAGCGTAAACCCTGTTTTCGTCAATACTGAAATCATCCTCCAGTTTCCCTATCATCTCTCTAATAAACCCTACATCATCAACATTATTGTCTGCTGCGGGAGGGCAGCATCTGCCCGCATTCTATGAACCGAATATTTTTCCAAATACTTTTTTCCCAGTTCCTTCAGGGTACACAACAATGAATCCCTCTTCATTGGATTTATCATTCAACCCGAAATACTCGACACTGCCTTCAGCGTTTCCGCCCCCGCCATGGAAGGCTATTACAGCAGGGATTGGGGTTTTATTATCATAAGAGGGAGGGACATGAACAATATATTTTCTCGTTAAGCCGTCATGCTGGATTGAAAAATCATTTTATGTGTTTTTATATTAATTGTTGCTGGGGGTGTTTACTGGTTTTTAAGCCAGCCAGCATCCTGCGGCGGTGATCTTGACTGCCCTCCTCAGATGAAGTGCGATAACTCTGTTTGTATCGATGTAGGTTGTGTTGGTGAGGGCGGCACAATCCCCAGAGCCATCTCACCAGAATACAGAGAGCATATGGCAGCTGAATGCTGTGAGGGTCTTGAAGCAATAACCTACTCCGGATATTTCGACGAGAATTGTGGCCGTGTGCCGTTGGCGGGGGCTCCAGCAGGAATCTGCTCCAGATGCGGTAATGGAGTCTGTGACCAATGGGAGACGAAATGCAACTGCCCAGGAGACTGCATAGAAGAGGGATGTGTCGAAGTTGGAGAAGAGATATCTCCAAAAGAATATAGTCAAGGCGTTCGGTGCTGCTCTAGGCTGAAGAGGATAAATACGGGGCGGTACTTTTTTCCATGCAACACGCCTGGAGAATATGCTTGTGACGAGAATGGATGTTCAATACCTCCCCCAACATCAGATGAAGTTCCATGGTGGCAGTGCACTCCATGCGGCAATAAAATTTGTGAATCCGAATACGGGGAGAATGGATGCAACTGCCCAGGAGACTGCACAGAAGCCAGCGGATGTGAGGCATTAACCTCAACAGAAAGGGATTTTTGCTACCAGAACAAGGCACTGAACACATCAGACGCCTCCTACTGTGATAAAATAACAGCTACCGACCCTTTTGTATCAAAAGATACTTGCTATAATCTCCTTGCTGCTAAAACCAAAAATAAAGCATTATGTGATAAAATCCAGCAACCGGAAATAAGAAGGAATTGCTTAGAGAATGTTCAACAATGAGATAAGATAAACACGAGAAAACCGTCTTTAATATTATTGATATCAATCGTTTTTCTTCTTATTCCTCAATATGCTGGAGCACAAAATAATTGTAATGGTTTAGCCTCCATAACAGTCGCAACAGATAAGGAAACCTATACAGCAGAGGATATGTTTGAAACTTAATTTGTTTGCGGCAACGGCATCTGCGAGCAGTGGGAGATAAAATGCAATTGCCCGGAGGACTGCGGAAATTGTTCTGAATTGGGCTCTGTCAATGTAACAGTAAACTAAGACACATACACTTTCGGCGAAACAACAACAGGCTCTATTTCAGTGGAAAACAAGCAGAATACAGCCTTACACTCACTGCGGGAGGAGTGTGGGAAACATCCGCATTCAAACCCTCCAACGGAAACTATCGCGGTGAAGAAGAATGGAAGGAGGTGATAGAGTTACTAGAAAGAGATAACAACGGAGAATTATATACAGTCCAGAATGTTCATCTTAGCAGCTATCTTTTAGTCAGGCGATAATCCTCCAACCAGTAAGCGGGGTTGTTTTATTATCTGGTTGAAGTGGTTTCTTCTTTTAATCAGGGAATCGAATATTATCTTTATGCCCGATAATAGACCGTCATGGGATGTTTATTTCTCAGAGATCACAAGAAAGGTTGCAACGCGTTCAACCTGTATAAAAAGGAGGATTGGAGCAGTCATAGTCAACGAGAAACATGAGATTGTTGCCACAGGATATAATGGTGTGGTCAGGGGAGCCCCACATTGTCTGGATATCGGCTGTATCAAAGACGAAAAAAATATAGCAAGCGGTACGGGACATGAGATTTGTCCTGCGGTTCATGCAGAACAGAATGCCCTGATACAGGCAGGTAGAAACAGCCTAAACTGTACATTATATGTCAACGCCTTCCCCTGCAAGATTTGTGCGAGATTAATTGTTAACGCAGGCATAAACAGGGTAGTTACCAGCGGAGAGTACACCGATGAAGAAGGACTGGATATACTGAAGAATGCCGGAGTCACCATCACCCACATAGGATTAGGGGATAGAAACGATGTCGTTGGGAATGAAAAATAGAGATACCACAACAGCAAACACTTTAAATGAAATACCTAATTATTTGGTAGTTTACCTAATTATTTGTTAAAATACCAGACGGGTGTTATTCTTTAACTCCCACTTCCTATTTTTAGATATGAAAGTCGAGATGGAGATGGGTTTGAAGGACGTTCCAGGCAGCCTTCTCAGATCACTTACGCCCATCTCAAAACACGGAGGCAACATCCTGAGCGTGCTGCACCACAGAGGCGAAGCTAATCTGGTGAAGGTTAAGATAGTCTTTGAGATAAAAGACCAGAAAAGCCTGGAATTGATACAGAAGTCTCTGAGAGAGTATAGAATAAATATGTCAGAGATTTTTGTTGAGGGCAGGAGATACTACGAGAAAAAAACCCTATCATTCATATTAATAGGTCACGTAATAGACTCGGACATAAGAGATACCATAGACCGGATAAACGAGATAGGATGCGTCTCGGATGTGGACGTGGTGATGCCCGATCCCAAAAAGAAATCATCTGTCCTGATGAAGGCGGATGTAGATAACGGGAGCCTGGATAAAGCAGTTACCGTAATAGAAGAACTATGCAGGAAAAAGAACCTGTTTTTTATTCATTCACTAGAGAAATGAAAAAAATAAAGCTTGTTATTGTGGGATTGGGGGTAATCGGTAGAGGGGTTATAGAGATACTCTTGGAAAAGAAGGAATTCCTCAGGGATATGGGATTGGATTTGAAGGTCGTTGCCTTATGTGAGGTAGATGGCAGCATAGTCTCTGATGAGGGGATTGATCTAAAGAAAACCCTTGAGCTTGCGGGCAGGGGGGAACTTGATAAACACAAGCAGTGGAGTAACAGCAAGAGTATTGAGATTCTGGGAGAGGTTAAAGCAGATATTGTTTTAGAGCTGACCCCGGGGAACATAGAAAACGGGGAACCAGGATACAGCCACATAAAAGGGGCCCTGAAAAATGGAATGCATGTTGTCACCTCCAACAAGCCGCCAATAGCATTACATTACAGGGAATTACATGAACTCGCAAGAGGGGAAAATCTGGAACTGCGGTATGAAGCCGCTGTTGGAGGGGCTATTCCAATACTAAACCTGCACCAGAAATGCCTGCAGATTAATGAGGTAGAATCTATCTACGGCATACTTAACGGAACCACAAACTATGTCCTGAGCAAGATGGTAGAGGACGGCCTAAGCCTGGAGAATGCATTAAACGAGGCTAAAGAGCTGGGTATAGCGGAACAGGACCCGTCATACGACATCGACGGAGTGGATACTGCACTGAAGGTGGTAATATTAGCTAATTCCATACTGGATATGAACGTTGAATTTGGAGGTATGAAGATTAGGGGTATACGGGATGTAACCCCCGAATCGGTGGAGTTGGCGAAGAAACACGGGTACGTTATTAAATTAATTGGTGATGTGCGCCGTATGGAGGTTTCACCCCGCCTCATACCCGTAGACCACCCACTGAATGTGTCAGACAGCCTTAATGCTGTCATGATAGACTCTGATGTTGCCGGAGAACTGACCCTCGTAGGGCATGGTGCAGGCGCCAGAGAAACCAGCAGCTCGATTTACTCTGACGTTATTGACATCGCAGCAGGGATATGATAGTCTGCTACCATGGATCCCATGTCAGGACGCATACTTAACAGGGATACTATCCCGTAATCCGTAGTGGACGATGTAGGAATACACGATAGATTATCAAGCCACCCATACTCTAGAGGATAAGGCCAGACACTATAGCATTGCAGACAACAAAACACGATACATCCCAGAGCCCATCGTTCTAAAAACCCAAGAAATTACTTTAGTTTCCTGTTTTTGGCTCTTAAGCTGGGTCTGGCTTTCTCAGCACCCTTCCCTTTCCGGGTGAGGCCCCTGCCCGTTTTACCCGCAGGAGTTAAGCCCCTAAAGACCCGGTTCCGGTGTTTACTGCTGCATATCCAGTTAATCTCGTCATCTCCCTCAATAACCGGATGGTTTGGGTCCACCAAGACCACCTCATACCACCTATACTGCCCGTCCTCCCACAGCCAGTAAGACCCCAAAACCTCCATATTAGTGTAATGTTTCTGGGCTCTTTCCTCAGCAATTCTCTGCTTGCTCTTACCGGGGGTGATCTTTAACTGTCCAGCCCTCTTCGGACGCCTGCCCTTTTTTGGCCTTGATCTACCCGTAATACCCTTCTTTATTCTCACCCGGGAGATGGTGAATCCCTGCTTAGCCTTATAGCCGTAATGCCTGGCCCGATCGATTCTGGTAGGCTTATCAACCCGCACCACAGAGCGGCCTCTCCTCCACCGCTTCTTTCGCTCAATAAACAACTTCCTCAACTCCGGGTGCTCCAGGCTGGAATATCTCCTGCCAACATCCTTATATAATCCACTGATATATTTATGATAACCCATTTTCAATGAGATAGTAGTATATTGATTTAATTAGTCTAAATATTTATTATTTTATCAATAAAAATCATCGGTCTAGGTGGATAATGTGCCCATAAAAAGATTAATGAATTGGTTTAAAGATATATTCGGGAAGAAAAAGGAAATAAGGATTGGATTCTATGGGCCTCCAAACGCTGGTAAGACAACACTGGCGAACAAGATTTCTATGGACTGGACAGGGGAGCCGATAGGTAAAGTATCTGAAATCCCACACGAAACCAGGGAGGTGCAGAAAAAAGAGAAAGTTGTTATCAGGACAGGAGATAAGAGCATCACAATGAACCTCCTGGACATGCCAGGAATTGCCACAAAAATAGACTACGAGGACTTCATAAAGAGGGGTATGGAGAAAAAAGAAGCTCAGATAAGAGCCAAGGAGGCCACCAGGGGAGTTATTGAAGCCATCAAGTGGTTGGAGCACGTGGACACGGCCCTGGTTGTTATGGACTCAACAAAAGACCCCTACACCCAGGTGAACATCACCATAATAGGAAACCTGGAGGCCAGGGGCATTCCAATAATAATAGTAGCCAACAAGCTGGATTTAGCTGAATCCAAGCCTGAATGGATTGAGGAAGCATTTCCACAGCACCCTGTTGTGGAGTTATCCGCCTTAACAGGAAACCACGTCGAGGAACTATATGAGGTCATAGCCAAACACTCAAGATAAAATGGAAGTAGAGATAGAGTTCATATCATCCAACATACTGGAGTCAAAAACAAACACTCAGAGAATGAGTTACATCCTGAACAGAATAAAAAAGAATAAGATACTGGTCCTAGAGAGAGGTCTTAGCTCATTTGACGAATCCCGGCTGATAGAGGAAACCATGAAACAGATAGATGAGAAATTCAGCGGCATAGAGATCTCAACCCTGAAGGAAAACAACGCAAAGGGAGTGAGAGAAAAACTTATACGGATTCTGGGGGGTAAACCAGGCGGGTTGACGGTAATCGGACCCTCGAGATTAATCAAGAAAATAAAGAAGGAGCCTGAGAGAATATCTCTTTTCGCCGAGTTTAAGGACTCAGGGAAAAAATGAAGAACATCCTAAAAAAAAGCATCAAAGAAACCTACCAGCTTGGTTTAAAGAAGCCAGGTATTTACTTCCTGGGTTTCCTGTTTTTTTTCGCCCTATCCCTTTATTTATTCCTGATTACAGCAATAATGCAACATTTCTTTGATTTCCCCTTCAACTGGGATAGCTACTCGATAAATTATATTGTAGGTAAAGGCTGGCTGCATATTTCTCTGCTGTTTCTCATGGTTTTCCTCAACACAATTATATTCTGCTTTATTGGTGCCTTTTTCACCCTAGTATTTTTTCATTCAATAAAAAAAGACGGCTTAGCTGAGGATATAAACAGCTATCTAAAGTGGAAGAAACTCGCGAAATTCATATCCGAGGGATACATAAAGATGCTGCTCTTATTTATTCCATTCACCCTGGTTTTTCTGATAGTTACCCTAATGTTAAGCCTGCCATCAGTTCTACTTTGGGGAGTATTAGCTCAATCCACTCAGGTAAACCAACTGGTGATTTTGTTTATAGTAGGCTTACTTGATTCCCTCATCCTATCAGGGATTTTCCTGAAGATAGGGTTTTCCTTCCCCATCCTAGTCTACGAGAAAAGAGAGGTGATTGAATCCCTTAAGAGAAGCGAACGCCTTACTAAAGGCTTTTTTATAGAGATCTGGACCACAATAACATTCTTCATGTTCATTGTCTTCGTGAGTAATTTTCTGGTCAGCTATGTTGGTATGCTCCTGGGATACATGACCCTTTTACAATTCCTATTTAATTCTATTTTGGTTGTGCCCCTTGGTTTCATACTCACAACCAGAATCTATTTAAACCTGAAAGAGTTTGCATACCATAAAAATGCCCCACAAGTGCGCTAGATGCAACAGGATATATGAGGATAACGCAGAAGAGCTATTAGAGGGATGTAGCTGCGGCTCCCGGGTTTTCCTGTACACCAGGGCGAAAGAAGATGAAAAAACTCATCAAGAGGTGATAGACGAGCTGAAGAAAAAGAACATTACAGAAGATGACCTGGGATGGATAGAAGCTAGATTCAGTAAAGAGTTAGAGGGAAACGAGAAAACACTCAGTTTAGATGTGGAAAATCTAGCTCAACTTGATAAGGGAAGATACAGACTTGACCTGCCGTCTCTGATGAAAGGCGACCCCCTAGTAATAAAATCTAGGAAAGGCGTGTATTATATAGACATCGTGCATGCTATGAAGAAAAAGGATCATTAGTTATTTATTTCTCTGAATGTAGAGCCCCGTCCATAGCTAATATTACGGGTGATGTAGATTGTGGGATATAAAGTTTTCCTTCAAATAAATTAAGTGATATGGCAATTCATCCAATAGAGTCTCGATACGGCAGACCCAAAATCAGAAAGATATTTGATGATGAAACAAAGCTTTCCCGGATGCTTGAGGTCGAATCCGCTCTTGCCCGGGCCCACGCCAAAGCAGGCAGTATCCCACAGGATGCGGCAGATGAGATAACAAAAAAAGCAGACATTAGATACGTTAAATTAGAGAGAGTAAAGGAGATTGAAGCGAAGATAGATCATGATGTGATGGCTATCGTCGAAGCTCTTTCTGAGCAGTGCGGTGATGCAGGGAGATATGTTCACCTGGGGGCGACAAGCAATGACATCCAGGATACTGCGCTGGCCCTACAGCTTAAGGAGTTTATCACCTACCTGAAAAAAGATTTAGAGCAGCTTAAAGGGGTAATCATTAAACAAGCGAAGAAACATAAAAACACCGTAGCAATCGGGAGAACCCATGGTCAGCACGCTATCCCAACAACCTACGGCCTGAAGTTCGCTATATATGCGATGGAGATACAAAGAGGTATAGATCGGCTGAGAGAGTGCGAGGAAAGAATCATTGTGGGTCAGCTGACCGGTGCAGTAGGTACGCAGGCTGCGTTAGGTGGAAAGGGCATTGAGCTGCAGAGATATATGATGGAGGATCTGGGCTTAAAACCAGTTAAAGTTTCGAATCAGGTAATTCAAAGAGACAGGCATGCGGAATTCCTCCTTAATCTGGCTTTGATAGCTGAAACACTCAACAAGATTAGCACCGAAATCAGGAATCTGCAGAGGACAGAGGTGGGTGAGGTATCTGAAGGCTTCGGTAAGGATCAGGTCGGCTCCTCCACGATGCCGCATAAGATGAACCCTATTTATGCTGAACGTATCTGTGGACTCAGTCGCATCATTAAGGCGGATGCGTTCGCGTCCCTCGACAACATCCCGTTGTGGCATGAAAGGGATCTGACTAACTCCAGCTGCGAGAGGATTATCATACCTGAGTCCTGCATACTAACGGATTATATCCTGAATCTCTGCATTGATTTAATCCGGAATCTGGTATTCGACAAGAAAGCAATAGAGAGAAACCTTAACCTCACCCAAGGGAGGGTTATGGCCGAATCCGTTATGGTTGCCTTAGTATCCAAGGGATTGGGCAGGCAGGAGGCACATAAATTGACCAGAGACTGCGCCCTCGAAAGCCACCGCAGGAGGGTAGGGTTCAGGGAAACATTACTAGAGAACAAGGAAGTCAAGAAACTATTGGATGAGGAAGAGATAAAGCATGCCCTCAACCCAGGTAAGTATATCGGGACAGCGGTCGAACAGGTGGAAAGGGTGATAAAGGAACTGGAATGAAGATTAAGGCATGTAGTAGATGCGGTTCAAGAAAACTTGCCCTCATGGAACTACCCAAGGAGAAAGAATCATATCCCCACTCCGAATTAATGGATAACCTTGTGGCAGTGAGATATCTCTGCGGGGACTGTGCATTAATAGATGAAGCAGTAGTCTTCAACTCAGAGGAGGATTGGAGGAGGTTTCTGGATGTAAAGAATCAATCAAGGATATAAACCCTGTGGTCTAGTTTTATTACCTTCACCTCATCACCCTGCTTCAACATCCCCTTAGTATTCCTCAACTCCAGTGTTTTGTTATCCTCCAAGCTAAGCAACTGCAGGTCATGTGGGCTTACAGAGGTGACAATACATCTTTTTACGTCGGAGGCCTTTGCAACAGGCTTAATATCCGATAGCTCATTCAGAGGTAACGAAACGTTTTTCCCGGAATCAAGATTCCTAAGCTTTACAGTACTACTTCTCTCCAAAACCTGCAGGATTCTGTTATTGTATCTAATCAAATCCCCCACCCCAAAGGATGGTTCCTTCACAGAGATAGAGGACCTGTAGACATCTTTACCATCCTGTTTACCCATCAGAGTATATGAGTCCCTCACCAGGAAACCCTTATTCCTTAATTCCCCCATCAGACGGGTCCCATAGCGGGAGGATATCAGATAAATGTCCACCCCACCCCTCACCTTCTCCACCTTAGAGACCATGGATGATTTGACGCCCTCAAACAATTTCCCGGGATTTTTAACCCTAAGCTGTAGTATGGACTCATAGTATCCTGCAGAAATTCTACCGCAGAAGGGGCAATTACCTCTTTCCAGGCCAATCTCTCCTGTCACTTCCTTCTTGAATTCCTCGCCCAGGTATTCCCCGGAAAACAGTATCTTGAGCTTTATCTTGTTCCTGACTAAGGAAAAACTCTCCAGCTCCACACCAATAGTCTTGAGTTCCCCTGGAACAACAAGTTTATCCTCCACCACCCTGGATAGAACAACCTCTAAACTTCTGTCCCAACTAGTCTTGTATCTGGTTCGGCCACAGTTACACAGAAACAACACCGTATGCTCTATGTATAAGGGATTATCCTCTAGATAGCAGTCAAGGCACAGGCCCTTCCCCTCCCTGCCGCATTTGGGACAAAACATTTTTTCCAATAAGCCTTATATGATATATATTAGGATTTGAAGTAAACTACCCACTGCTTAAGCATGTGGGCATTCCATCAGGAGGTTGGGTGTCATGCACAGCATAAAGTCTGTTTACAGGGACTCGCCTGCTGGTAAACTGGAAAGAAGCAGATTGATTAGAAACATGCTTATCCCGCACCAATAGAGATTTAATCACATACCCCCTAGATTTAATATCTAAAAAGGGGATATGTCGCAGTTCCTCCCATCCCCAAGGGGATGGGTCTCCTTGCCACAACATAAGATGAAAATAAGATGGTTTGGACACGCCAGCTTCTGCATAGAAACTGAGGGGAAAACAATCTACATAGACCCCTATTTCATACCCAAAAAGCCGGTTAAGGCAGATATAATTCTGGTAACGCATGAACACTACGACCACTGTGAGATAGAAAATATCAGACGGCTGAGGAAACCCCATACGGCAGTGATAGCCAGCAGCGAAGCAGCGAAGAAGATAGAGGGCTCCGCTATTGCCAGAGCAGGTGATTTAATAAACCTCCACGGAATCCATATAACCGCAGTGAACGCCTACAACATAGATAAATACTTCCACAAGAAAGGTGAGGGAATTGGTTTTGTGATAGAATCAGGTGCTAAAAGAACCTATCACTCAGGGGACACCGATTTTATACCCGAGATGAAGGACCTGGAAAATATTGATGTGGCCTTGATGTCTGTTGGTGGAAAATACACCATGGACTACCTTGAGGCGGCTGAGGCAGTCAAGACCATAAAGCCCAGGATAGCAATACCAATGCACTGGGGAAGCATTGTTGGAGAAAAACAAGACGCTGAAGGATTCAAGAAAAAAGTCGAGGAAGAAACAGAAACCAAGGTTTTTATCCTGGAAAACAGGTGGTTATCTCTTTGATACCCTGTATTTCAGCAGCAACTCATCACCTTTCCTGTTCATGGACAAAAGCTTTAGTTTCAGCGCCTGCCCCTCCATGAATCCGGCGCCGTCAACCAGGGTGGGAGCATCCCTGCCACCGAATATCCTGGGTGCTACTGTGACATATATCTCATCAACCAAACCAGCCTTAAGGAAGCGATAGTTTGTCTCAGCCCCACCCTCAATCATCAATCTCCTGACCCCTAAACCATGAAGGGTTTTTGCAATAAAGCAAGGGTCTATCTCATCATCTACGCTTACGTAAACATCCGCCATATCCCCCAGTTCATCAATCTTTAAGGTGTCAGAGTCCCTGGAGGCAAAAAAAATTTTCTCAGCATTCCCGTAGTTAAGGAACTCAGAGTCCAAGTTAACAGAATCTATTCTTCCAACCGCCACCTTCATGGGATTCTCGGATAAACCCTTTTCCAGCCGCTCCTCCCTCAGCTTCCCTGATTTAACGGTCAGCTTAGGGTCATCTGTCAGTAGCGTGTTCATTCCCACCAGCACAGCATCGGAGCCGGCCCTCAGTTTGTCAACCATATCCATGTCTTTCTGGCTGGAAATCCTTACCTGTCGTCTCTCAAGGGTTGATATCTTCCCGTCAACCGTCATAGCCGAGTTGATGAAGATGAAAGGCTTCTTCATTTAACTACCCCTTGACCACTCCAATAGGCTTCATTCTCGCAACCGCCCTGGATATTCCACTCAACTCCACGCTCTTTATAACATCGTCCACGTCCTTGTATGCCTTAGGCGCTTCTTCGGCCAGCATCTTGGGGTGGGTGGCTTTCACAAAAATACCCCTGGACTCCAGCTCCCTCTTCAGCTCGGATCCCTGGAAGGATTTTATCGCTTTACGTCTTGACATAATCCTGCCGGCGCCGTGGCATGTGCTCCCAAAGGTTTCCTCCAACCCCTTCTTTGTTCCCACAAGTAGATAGGATGATGTGCCCATATCCCCTGGTATAAGCACTGGCTGCCCTACACCCAGGTACACATCAGGGATCTCTTTCCTGCCCGCAGGGAAGGCTCTGGTAGCGCCTTTCCTGTGGACACATAGGTTTCTCTTTTCTCCGTCCAGCTTGTGTTCCTCGAACTTCGCGATGTTGTGGCAGACGTCGTAGGTTAATGGCATATCTATCTCTCGCCCGAATACCCTGCGGAACGTCTGCCTGACCCAGTGAGCAATCACCTGCCGGTTGCAGAAGGCGAAATTGACTGCTGAATACATTGCACCAAAGTAATCCCTGGCCTCTTTCGAGTCCAGCGGAGAGCAGGCCAGCTCCTTATCAGGTAATCTTATCCCGTATTTCCTCGCAGCCGGCAGCATTGTTTTTATGTAGTCGCTTGCTATCTGATGCCCGAAGCCGCGGGAGCCACAGTGTATCATAACAGTTACCTGCCCCTCCTCGACTACACCGAATTTATGGGCTGCTTGCGGGTCAAATATTTTGTCGACTGCCTGCACCTCGAGGAAATGGTTTCCTGCACCGAGAGTTCCCAGCTGATTTTTCCCCCGGGATTTAGCCCGATCGCTTACCTTCGCTGGGCTGGCGCCCTCTATCGCACCGTTTTCCTCCGTATGCTTGAGATCTTCCTCTAAGCCAAGGCCCTTATCTATAGCCCATCCGGCGCCTGAAACAGCCACCTTGTCGAGCTCACTTATTGACAGACGGAGACTGCTTTTGCTTCCTACACCCGAGGGCACAGTATTGAACAGAGAGTCCACCAGCTGCCTGAGCCTCGGTCTCAGCTCGCTCTCTGATAAATCCGTGGTTAACAGACGGACTCCGCAATTGATATCATACCCGACTCCGCCGGGGCTGACAACACCCTTGTCTGAGCCGAACGCTGCCACACCCCCGATAGGGAAGCCATAGCCGTAGTGGCCATCGGGCATCACCATAGCTGCCTTCTCTATGCCAGGTAGTTTAGCAACATTCGATGCCTGCCTGAAGACTCCCTCCTCCATAGCCCGGAACACTTTCTCGGTGGCGTAAACCCTGACCGGGACATTAAGTTCACTGCTCTGATGTTCCCACACGCCTTTTTTGATTTGCTTGAAGTCCATCCTCCCTTAATAAACAATGATTAGAGTTACTTAACTCAGATTCTTTTTCAGCGAAGACTCCAGGTGCGAAAGCTTCTTTCTGCCCTTCCTGAATCTCCTGTTGGAGAAAGCTGTAAGATATGTTAGGTATTTCTCGTCAACCAGAAGACGCCCCTTCTCTGCTAGGGGACAGTCCACCCTTTCGGTGTCACATACCTCCACCAGATAGCGTTCCTTTTTCAGGCCCTGGAGGCCAACCCTCTTGTAGCCTGAGTCTCTGACAATATAAAGAATCTTCTTGGCTTTCTCTATTGTTTTCGCTGCGATATGGAGTATAGCGGACTCGTATTTAAACCATACTACCCCATCAGGAGGTATGTCCTGCAGGCACTCGATTACTTCCCCGGGGGTTATCTCCCTGTGCCATTTACCCAGCCACCGGCTTTCTTTCTTAGACCCCCGCTCAAGCAACAATGTTATCCTGCCGGAGCAGCTGGAGGTGGTGTAGAAATCATCCAAGGAATTAATGTGCTCGAGGAGGGGGATTATTTCCTCGTCCACATCCCCCAGATTCCTAGCCTGATTGTAGCGCTCCAGTGCGTTCCTTTTCTGGTTGACGAAACGCTTAGACATTTCTGTTTTCTTTGTCCACCAGTTTAGTGGTTATCTCCACCAGGGGGTGTTGGGCATAGTCCATCACCTCGATGTCATTTAGTGTGATGAGAGTTCTTTCCTTAGCAGTTTTTTCCATCCTCAACTCCACCTCAGGCTCCATTTCCAGGACGTGAGCCATCAGCTCATCAATACCCTGCCTCAGAGCCGCTACAGCCCGGTGGTGTCCGTCAACCAAAACGAAATAGCTCTTCCTCCTCACAACGATTATAGGCTCCGCCAGCCCCTTCCTGAGCTCATACTCCCTACCCTCCAGCTCATCAGCATAAATCTTGTTCTGGGTTGGATGCAGTTTATTAACCGGGACCAAGCGCTTACCTAACTCAACACGCACGCCATACTCGCTCTCGAGGAGGCTTTTCACCATGTTAACCTTACCGGGAGTTACTCTTTCTATATGGGAGCGCAGTATATCCAGGGTGGAGATGATACCCACCAGCATCCCGTTCCCGTTCACCACAGGAAGCTTCCTGTATCCGTACCTGAAGAGTACTCTGCCAGCGTCACCTAAATCCAGCTCAGGTCTAGCAACAACCAGCTTTTTCTTCTTCTTTAAGATATCCTCCACCCTCCTGTTTTTTTTATCATAGCTTTTGAGGAGCTGTTTAGCGGTGAGGAAACCAATCAATTCATTATCCCTGACCACGGGGAAATTCTCGTGAGTGGATGAAATAAATTTCTCTATGGCCTCAGCTACAGTTGAATCAGAGGCTATATAATCCACCTCCGGTGTCATGTAGTCAGCTACCTTGGGTTTCACAGCCATAGTAAATAATTATATGAAATACCCTATAAGTAAGAGAGAGGATTAAAATGAAGAAGGATGTTAACCTGATACTCTTTGGGTTGGTGGTATTCCTATTGTTCAGTATGGTGGGGATAACACTATACTATCAGGAGACATACAAGTCCCTGGATGAAAGCCACGCTCAGGCTATGGGAAAAATGATGGAGACAGAATACCAGCTGAACGAAACCATCACCGAAGTGGAGAAGAAAAGCAAGGAGCTGGACAATAGAGAGAATGAGTTGATTGATATAATAAATGAGCTTGACTTGTCTAAAAAAAAGGTTTCCTCTCTGGGAGACTATTACGAAAACCTCAGGGGAGAAAAGGAAACCCTTGAAAACCAGCTTGATTCAGCTGAAAGCAATAGAGACAGATATAAGTTGAACCTAGATGAAAAAACCAAGGAACTGGAGGTGTGCGAGAAAGACAAGAAACTCATCCAGAGTGAGTTAGGTGATGCGGAAAAAACGATATCCACAGCCAAGGGCAAGGTAGGGAATATGAGCTCAATAGCCTACAGCCTCTGGGTGGATCTTGATGAGATTGAGTCGATAATCGATGATGATATAAGAGACGATCTTGATGATATCAGGGATGACATAGAAAAGGGGAAACCCGTAGATGAAGGTGATGTGGACCGCGTCAGCGACTCTGTCTATGAGGTATATGACAAAATCGGGGCAAGCAAAAACCTGCTTAGAATAATCAATACCATAATATCAAGACTTAACACCATCCTCAGTTAGAAAATGAAGGCTATATTGATAAGGAAAATCAAGGACACCAGAAGAGAGCACTGGAAGATTCGACTTTTCATCGCCTTGATAAATGCTGTGATAGTATTTCTTCTGTCTGCCCTAATCCTGAGTTTTATGAAAACAGATATGCTGATTGCCTTAGCTCCAGCTCTCATCTACCTGGTCTATGAATTCTTTATCTCCAGCGCTGAAAGCGAGAGAGTCCTAGTGGAACGGATTTCATTAAATAACCCGGAGATAAGGGAGCAGATTAAGACAGCCTACGATAATAGGAGAGATAAGGGGAGGAATATCGTTTTGTTGTCCCTGAGCAGGGAGGTATCCAAGATGATAGATAAGACAGGCGTATCATCCCTTATGGACAGCAACGAACTAGTATTTAAAACAGTCTCGGCTGTTTTTTTGTCGTTTATCCTGTTGACTGTGAACGTTATGGGATTCGATGTCTCGTTCATGAGCTCACTGCTGGATAACGAAGAAATCAACCACCTGATTGGGGGGATAGAAGACTCCACTGGATTTGATTTGAGGGAGGGTCTATCCAGCACGGGAGAAAAAAAAGAGTATGCGGCTGATGACAGATTTGAGGACAGCGTGGAGAGACCGGACATCGGCTCATCACATGGTGGTGTTACCTCCGGCTTTGACGAAGGAGAGATACCGGACTCAGGAGGCGGTGCAGGTTCCACAGCAGACGAGGATATTTTTGGGGATCCCTCTACTGCATCAATTGAGGGCCGCAACGTGGATATGAAACTCCATCCGGAATACGGTGGAAACATAGAGTTAAGGGACGTTAATGATGAAGCAGAGGGGTGGGAGATTCCAGAGAAAACGTTGGAGGGGGAAGCCAGCGGGATGCCGGATCAGGATCCTATAGAGTATAAAGAGTTCATAAAGAGGTACTTTGAGGCCATTCAGCAGGAGGTTTCCAGACATTAATATAGTTTGAGTCAGATATAAGATTAAACCATGAAAACAGGAGGAAGCCTCTGGGGAGAGATAAAGATAATAAAGGGTGAGGAAAAGATCAAGGAAAGAGATCTGGAGATGATTTACCCAAGGATAAAGGATCTATATAATGCAATAGTCTCTGAGATAGGGAAGAATGTTATCGGACAAGATGAGGTTATTGAACAGATTCTGGTGTCTATCTTCTCGAAAAACCATGCACTCCTGGAGGGTTACCCTGGGCTTGGTAAAACATTTACCGTGAGTACTCTCTCGCAGATACTTGACCTAGACTTTACGAGGATACAATGCACCCCTGACCTGATGCCCTCAGATATAACCGGTACGTATATTGTAGAGGAGGAAGGAGGTGGTAAGAGATTCAAATTTGAGAAGGGTCCTGTTTTCACCAACATATTGTTGACTGATGAAATAAATCGGGCAACCCCCAAAACACAGTCAGCTCTCCTGGAGGCCATGCAGGAGAGACAGGTCTCCGCGGGTAACAAAACATATAAGCTTGACTCACCGTTCTTTGTTCTCGCAACACAAAACCCCATAGAGATGGAAGGCACCTACCCCCTGCCGGAGGCGCAGCTGGACAGGTTCCTGCTAAAAATTATGATAACCTACCCCAAAAAGGAAGAGGAAGGAAGGATAATAGATCTCTTCACCGGTGAAGATAGAACGGATGTGAAACAGCTGATACACAAGAACGAGTTCCTTAATATTCAACGCCTCACTCGGAAGGTTCCCATATCGCAGGAAAACAGGGACTATGTCCTGGATGTAGTAACCAAGACAAGACCTGAAAACGATGGAACAGCGAAGGAATACCTGGACTACGGGGCATCGCCCAGAGCCTCCATAGGACTGGTTTTGGCATCTAAGGCCAGGGCCCTTGTAAGGGGTAGAAGTTATGTTAGCAGGGAGGATATAGAAAAAATGGCTTATCCCGTGCTGAGGCACAGGATTATTCCCAACTTCGAATCCGAGAGAAAGGGCGTTACAACAGATCACGTGATAGAAAAAATACTGAAAGAGGTGGGTTAGTGGTTGTTGACCCGGATTTCCTGAACCAGCTGGGTAACCTGGAGTTGATAGCCAGGAAGAGGGTTTCTAACATCAACGTAGGAAGCAAGAGATCTATTCGAACCGGAAGGGGTATTGAGGTATCTGATCATAGGCAGTATTATCCAGGAGACGACTTTAAGGCCATAGACTGGCGCCTTTATGGTAGGACGGAGAGGCTCTACATCAGGCGTTTCGAGGAGGAGAAGGATTTAACAACACATATATTGGTGGACTCCAGCTCCAGCATGGATTTCTCTGTTGGGGGGATGAGGAAATTCGATTATGCAGCTAATCTTGCCGCAGGGTTTGCTTTCCTGTCAGTCAAAAAGTATGAGAAATTCGGTTCCGCTATGTTCACCAAGGGCATAATGGATATTGTACAGCCCAGAAAAGGTAAGAAGCACTTCTTCAGGCTTGTTGAGTTGATGGACAAATCAAATCAGGAGGGGGAAACAGACCTCAGGAGGTCTATTGATGAATACACGAAGATGATAAAATCCCGCTCCTTTGTAATAGTTCTATCGGACTTCATCGAGCCGATTGAATCCCTTGAGCATGCTGTCTTCAGGATTGCTAAATACTCGAAGGAGGCTATCCTGATGCAGGTTCTGGACCCGGGAGAAATTAACCTTAAGTGGAGGGAGGACGTGAACTTTGAAGATATGGAGAGCTCCAAGCTGGAGAGAACATACCTCAGCCCCGGCTTCAGGGAGGATTACTCCAGGAAGATAAAAGATCACATCTACAACCTGCAGGAGATTTGCAGGGATGCTGGCGTGGACTTCTATTCCGTGACCTCGGATAAGGCGTTGTTTGATTCCTTTATCCAGGTTATTGAGGGTAGGAAAGTTAAGGCCCTTTGATTTTTTAAGTTTTAATGTAATGTTTTATACCATAGGCTGGAGTAAATGAGGTTTCTTTAAAAAATGTACCGAAGTTATGAAGAAATGCCAAAGATAAGGCTCCCCAATGCAGGGGATATAAAAATAAGCGACAGCACCCTGAGAGACGGAGCCCAGATGACTGGCGTGGTATTAACCAGAAAACACAAACTCAGGATACAGGAATACCTGCATGAGATAGGAATCGAGAAACTAGAGTGCTTCCTGTTCAACGAAAGAGATAAGAAAGTAGCCAGGGACATGCTGGATAAGGGATACACTAACCCCGAGGTTACCGGGTGGGCTAGGGCTAACACAGGAGATATTGACTTAGTTCTCAATATGGATGGTATAAAGGAGACGGGGATATTGATGTCCATCTCCGAAACCCACATATTCGACAAGCTTGGGGTGGAGAAAAGAGAGGAAGCAACAGAGAAATACCTTAATGCATTAGAGTACGCAACAGACCATGGATTGAGGGTTAGATGCCATATGGAAGACATCACAAGGGCGGATTTCTCCTATGTGAAGGAGTTCACCAGAAAGGTTATCGAGATAGCACCTGATTCACTGATAAGATTATGCGACACCCTGGGTCTGGGGATGCCCTTCCCCGGCAGCCCGTTACCTTACAGCATACCAGAGATGGTTAAGATGATGAAGGATTTAGGGGTTAAGGAGATAGAAACCCACATGCACGATGACTTCGGGCTTGCTATAGCCAACTCCCTGGCCGGGTACTGGAACGGTGCGAACTGGTCTAATCTCACATTCCTTGGTATAGGCGAGAGAGCAGGTAACGCGGAACTGGAGAAGATACTCCTCTTCCTTATATGGAGGGTGGAGGGATTCGAGAGATACAACACAGAGAAGCTGGTTGAATTCGCGGAATACATGGAAAAGGAGGTCAGGGTCCATGTACCCAGAAACAAGGCAGTGGTAGGGAGAAACATATTCGCTCACGAGTCAGGCATCCACACAGCCGGCGTGATAAAAAACCCCTTCACCTACGAGCCCTTCCCGCCGGAGCTGGTTGGGGGAGAGAGACGCCTGGTTGTCGGAGACACCTCTGGCACAGAAGTAATCAGGAACAAGGTTGAGGAAATAACAGAGACATTGATGGGGGTGAAGGTGAAGGTTGATAAGAGAGATCCGAGGATTATAAAAATACACAATGAGATACATAAGCTGTATGATGCAGAAGGCAGGGTTTCCTCCATCTCCGATGATGAGATGAGGAAATACGTGGAGAAATACTTTATATTTGAGCCAGTAGCTGATGTGATAAAAACAAACGAAAACAACGGAGAATAATTCAGTGGTCTATCGTGTCAAAGTGCTTGGATTCAACATTCCTGTTAGTGAGCATATTAAAGTATTCCTTCACGTACCTGAGGAAAACCCGCAGATATCCCTCCTGCTTAAACCTTCTCGCTGAATTGTAGACTATCAGGTTTTTATCGATTATGATTCTCCCAAGTTTTGCGCGACCCATCCTCAGGGAAAGCTCTGTGTCCTCAAGCATAGACAGGCTTTCATCAAAGCCCCCGACCTTTAGAAAGGCACTCCTCCTGTAGGCACAGTTGGGCGTACCAAGCTGATAGAAGCCAAACAATGCCGTGAACCTGTACCATAAATCAGAGTTGATTTTGAACATAATCTTATCCAGTAACCTGGCATCAAGAGGCCTTAAAACACCGCCGACGCCAACCACACCCGGGTCATGAAATTTACCTGCAATCTCCCCCACCCAGTCACTCTTCACCATAGTATCCGCATCCGTGAAAGCCACCACATCAGCATCACTCTCCATCACACCCAGATTCCGGGCAGGGCCTGGGGCGTTGGTATGGGCCTTGATTACCTTATCCGCGTACTCCCCAGCTATATCAACTGTTTTATCAGTGGATCCAGCATCCACCACAATAACGTTGAAAGTTTTATATCTGTTTTCCTTAATTGATTTTAGGCATTTACCTATATCTTTTTCCTCGTTATATGCGGGAATGATAACTGATACCTTCATCTTGAAAGTATAAAGTTATTCTATTAGGCAATATAAATATATAAAAAATGAAGCGCAAGACCATGATATTGTTTCTGGTGGGGGTAATACTTATTGTCCTGCTCCTGCATACACTGGATATCAAACAGATTGAGGGAAAGCTGGTCAAGATGCCCAAGCAGGAACTCCTGAGTTATCTAACCGGCTTGTTCATCATACAACTGGCTGTAATGCTTCTCTCAGCCCTGAAATGGCGTATTGTGTTAAGAAACTCGCAGGTTTCAATGAAAAACATTATCCCGGCAACCTTTGTAGGCTACCTGGTCAACAACATAACACCCGTTGGCTTAGCGGGAGGGGAGCCAATCAGGGCATACATCCTATACAAGACTGACAGGATTAGTATGCCCACCTCAGCATCTTCCGTGATAGTGGACCTCTTCCTTGAGATATTCCCCATTTTCATCATGATTCTCGCATCCATAGGGATTGTTTTATCAAGCGGCGTGCCCTTGGAGGTGTCCGTCCTGTTGTTGGTGATGATGTTGATTCTGGCGGTATTGTTCGCTGCCGTGGTTAGTATAGTATACCATAAACCCTACTCCAGCAGTCTCCTGAGGATTATAGGTAAAATCATCTCCGTAACGCCCTTCTTCAGGAGATACAGTGAACGGCTTGGGGATGAATTCGAGGACATAACCCATAGATTCGATGAAGCAATGAAGCTGCAACTGCTGGACAACCAGATAATCATCCAGGGAGTTTTCATCTCCAGCCTGGTGTGGATTCTGAGGGTGGTAAGACTTTACGTGTCTTTTCTGGCCCTGGGGGTGGAGGTTGCATTACCCACGGTAGTGGTTGTGGAAACCATGGTCTCAGCGGTTTCGTTCCTGCCGCTGCTTCCAGGAGCCATGGGTATATGGGAGTGGACTTCTGTGGAGTTGTTTAGCATAGTCTCGCCCTATTCTGGAATAAGCATCACCCGGGAATATGCTGCCATGGGTACGTTAATGAACAGGGTGTTTTTGTACCTGATACCCTGTGTTATTGGTGTTCTAGCTGCATTCTATCTCGGGCTGAACATCTCCAGGATAACGGGAGAGGATAAGGGAGGGCTTGAAGAGTCCATCTGACTTTTATTGGTGAAATACCAGAATATTACCTCCAAGATGAAACTACCTAAGGTATTGAACACCTACTGCCCGCACTGCAGGAAACAGGGGGAACATGATGTCTCGCTCGGCAAGAAAGGGAAAGCGAGCAGCATGAGGGAAGGGCAGAGAAAATTCGAGCAGGTGAAGAAGGGATACAAGGGCTCACCCAGAACACCCAAAAAGCATGTCTACAAGATAGGTAAACGGACTGTTGCAATGCTCAAGTGCAAGAACTGTGGGAAGAA
The DNA here is from genome assembly GCA_002254565.1 of Candidatus Altarchaeales archaeon ex4484_2. Lineage (GTDB taxonomy): Archaea > Altiarchaeota > Altiarchaeia > IMC4 > QMZM01 > EX4484-2. The sequence goes on from NJEG01000018.1 coordinate 62,369, forward strand.
ACACCAGAAGGTTTACAGGTCTAGAAGCAGGAAGAGAACGGAGATAGAATGACTAGAAGCAGATTTCTGAGGGTTAAATGCGGCGACTGCGGTAACGAGCAGGTAATCTTTGATAGGATATCCACTGTAGTTAAATGTCTTGCCTGCGAAAAGATTCTTGCAGAACCAAGGGGTTCTGTGGCCGACATCAAGGCTGAAATACTTGACGTCGTCGACAATAAAACATGAAAGAATTCGAGTTCCTAGAGCATACCGCCGACCTCAAATTCAGGTCCTACGGCAACAGCCTAAGTGAATGCTTTATTAATTGTGCTAGAGCATTCACCCACTCCATAGCAGACCTCGGCTCCATAAAAAAAGAAAAAAGCAGGGAATTAAAGATCAGGGAGAATGAGCTTGACCTGCTGTTACATGATTTCCTTTCTGAGCTGTTGTTTCTTTTTGAGACAGAGAATCTGTTGTTCAGCGAATATGATATAGAGGTGGAAGAGAGTGGAGGATATGTTATGCGGGCATCAGCCCGAGGGGAAGAATACACTCCAGGCAGGCATCTATTGAAGACCGAGATTAAGGCAGTAACACTCCACGACCTCTACGTGAAGAAGATGGAAGGAAAGTGGGTTGCCCAGGTTTTATGTGATATCTAGCATCTCCCTGCCTTCTTTGACAATCTGGTTCAGCTTTTTTTTGGTGGTTGCTTCTGCTGTAATTCTGATAAATGATTCCGTTCCCGAAGGCCTTATAAGAAACCAGCCCTCCTCCGAGGAAAGCCGCACCCCGTCAATGGTGTTCAGCTCGTAATCCAGTCTCTTGGCTTTCTTCAGGACAGACGCCATAATCACCGGCTTCTTATTTTCCTCGCACGGAATCTTCACCCTCAGGGTGGGGTATTCATTCACATCATCCAGTATCTCATAGAAACGGTTCTCTGAAACCATCTTGGCTGTTACCGCAGCAGTCAACACCCCGTCAGGGAACAAGTGCACTTCCGGGAATATAAATGAGCCGGAGGGCTCGCCTCCAAAGTCTGCGTGTTCTCTCTCGACTGTGTTAGCCACAGAAACATCACCTACTGGTGTCCTGATGACCTCCCCGCAGACCTCCTCGACCCTCATGGAGGCATCTACTGTGGTAACAACCTTGTTTTTCCCGTAAGCGAGTATGGAGACCATCGTGTGCTACCGCAACATCAACGCCAGATTCACGAACAATACTGCAGGTTTCTTTCAGGTTCTCCTCTGTCGGCTCAAGTCCGTGAGGGAATAATCCGTTGGTTTCAGTATTTAAGGCCTTCACCTGGCAGCCCATCTCCTCCAGGAGCGGGGGTGTGATAACAGAACCAGCTCCGTTAGCGCAGTCAACCAATATTTTAACTTCACTACCTACCAAGCCCACCTTTTTTAGTATCCTTTCCATGTGCTTGCCCAGGTAATCCACCACCTCGGTTTTGGTTTCCGATATTTCCACCCGCTTGAATTCCCTTAAACGGAATGCACTCTCCAAACACCTCTCCGGGTCTGGTGAATAGGCCCTGCCCCCGCTCCAGAACTTAAATCCGTTGTATTGGGGTGGGTTATGGGATGCTGTTACCACCACAGAGGTGCCGTATTCCTCCGAGGCCATGGCCACCGTTGGAGTGGGCACCAGCCCTAAATCCACCGCATTCTTTCCTGTGGCCTTCAAGCCCATGATGAACTGATCTTTCAGTTGAGGTGAGCTTTCCCGGCAGTCCATGCCTATCGCAATAAACTCATCCTGGGAGCAGGTTCCCAGGGCCATGGCAAGGTCTGCCACAAACTCCCTACTGATGTCTTTTACCTTTCTTCTTACTCCTGAGGTGCCGAATAGTCTATCAGCCATTTTTTATTTCTGGGACAATAATCTTTGCGAAGTTTATTATAAGAATCAACACAATAGGCCCCAGAAACAAGCCCGTGAAACCAAAGACCGCCGGTCCGAAGATATATGCCAGCATCAGGGAGCCCTTGTGCATGTCTTTACCGCTTACCAGAGGCCTTAAAAGCAGGTCCGGGGTGAAGTCCACGAAGACGTTGACCGTGAAAAGAAAAACCAGGAGATAAGGCCATTCATGAAAAAGGATGTCGTTGAGGTATGCCTCAGCCCCCAGATAAGCGAACAACGGAACCCAGATAATCTTTATCCCCACAGCAGGCACAAGGGTTCCCAGACCACATAATATCCCAAGAAGGAGGGGGTAGGGTATCTGTAGCCCTGGGTTCGCTATCGTATTCAGCAGATGGAATGCTATCACCCCAATCAGGGATGTGACCATTATGGTTAGGATGTTCCCGAAGAAGATCTTCTGGAGGCTTGAGTCAACGGATTCGATGAATCGGGTGAATGTCTCATCCCCCCAGGGATTAAGTGTTTCCGTGAGAAAGTTTTTTATCCCGTGTCCGTGTTTGAGGAAATAGAATGTTAGAGTGAATGTCAAAAAGAGCTTGAATAGTATGTCTGCTATCTGGAACAGAGGCAGTATCAGGTTATCGTAGACTGCCATGCCTCCCTCCCCCATAAAAACCAAGAGGTCCAGGTCTTCCAAGTTAAGATAGATTTCCTCCAGCTCCCTGACTTCATTATTTATGTGTTCATTCAGGATAAACGCGTTAGCGGAGAGAAGCTGGTTTAGCTCATGGGATGCTACACTGAGGGAGTATAAGGCTATTGATATAACAGGCAGTACTAATACAATAAGTGATACAGTAATAGCTAAATCCGTGGATTTAATCCGGTTATCGAGCCTGTTTTTTATGGGTTTTGTTATATAATACAGGAAGACCGCATAGACTAAGACATCAACGAAGCGGAGCATTACTGATGCGGTAACAATAAACAAGACGAAACCAAATAGGTAGATGTAGAATCTACTGTCTCCCTTGAATAAATCCATGATAGTTATAGTATTAACCAAAAGAAACATTAAATCCTTTGGCATATCTAAGCATTACCGGCATAAAACAGCCGGGATGTATTCAGCAACAGGACACCAATACGTCCTCAGCCAGCATCTCCCGTCATC
>NJEG01000004.1 GCA_002254565.1 Candidatus Altarchaeales archaeon ex4484_2
TCGACAACAACGTAGTTGAGGGTGAAATAATAATCTCATCAATAGAGCCAATTCTACTCGTAGATGATGATGGGGGAGACTCATATGAAAGTTATTATGAAGCTGCATTGAGGAACGAGAGCATACCCTACAAGAGATGGGATGTTGAAATTGGAGGCTCCCCCACTCACGCAGACCTCTCAAGCTACCCGATAACGATATGGTATACAGGAAATGAATCAGTAAACACATTAAACTCCACAGACCAAAGCAGTCTACAGAACTACCTCAACGACGGCAACCGCCTGTTTGTAACAGGACAATACATCGGCGAAGAGATAGGAAGCACAAGCTTTTATCAGAATTACTTGCATGCAACATACGTGCCTGCAAACAATGGAACCCACACTCTACAAGAGGATTCAGATGACCCCATAAGCCAAAGAATAGTTGAAATATCAAACACTGGTGGAGGAGATGATGGAGCAAACAATCAGGTATGGCTTAGAAGCATAGCTCCTAACCTACCCTATGGTTCTGAAGTCTTCTATTACATACCCTCCGGGATAGCGGCCATAAAAGCAGATACGGGAACGTATAAAGTAGTGTATTTCGCCTTCGGGTTTGAGGCAGTGAGCACCTCCGAAGACAGAGACACCCTAATGAACCGAACCTACCGCTGGCTGAATCCTGTAGGTCCGGAGGTGAACCTTGTTTCGCCTGCAGACGGATGTAGAAATAAAAGCGTTAACATCACTTTCATCTGTAATGCCTCAGACCCGCTGGGGCTCTTAAATGCAAGCTTCTACTCGAATTTGAGTGGAAATTGGAGTGACGGCACAGCATACTCTATAAGTGGAAAAACATATCAAATTTCCATTAATGAAACCAATATTTCAGACGGCAGCTACAAATGGAACTGCCTCTTCTGCGACAATATGTCAGAAAACTGCGAGTTTGCACCCGCAAACTACACTTTCACCGTGGACACCCTACTGTCCATCAACATCATCTCCCCGGTAAACACAACCTATGGTAACAGCTCAGTCGCCCTGAACGTCTCAACCAACGAAGACGCCAACTGCAGTTATTCACTAAACGGCGCCGCCAACAAACCACTCTACAATATGAGCAACTCTGGCTCTGCCACAATAAACGGAATAGAAGGCAGAAATAATGTAACAGTATACTGCATAGACGTTGCAGGAAATATTAACTCATCCACCGCACAATTCCGGATAGATGAAGACCCGCCAAGCATAGTAGTATACTCACCCGCTCCAGGTCCAACCGATAATCAATCGATCACATTCAATTGGAGCGTAACAGACAACATAGACACCCACATAGACTGTAACCTCACCATAAACGGGGTTGTTAATAAAAGCGTTAACATGCTAAATGGCACCTCACACAACCTCACCCTTGATTTCATAGACGGAGTCTACAGCTGGAACCTGACCTGCTGGGATAATGCCTTTAACATAAACACCAGCGCAACCCGGCAACTCAAGATAGACACAAGACCACCGAACATAACATCATACAGCATAAACCCACAGATAGTAATCAACGGCAGCCAGGTGGAGATAAACATGAACTCAACAGACAATAACCCAGACAATAAATGGATTAACATAACACACAACCCTTCCTGGACCAACACACCACCCTGTAACTTCACCGCAAACCAGTCAGGCAGATACAACGTAACATTCCACGCCAACGACACACTAGGACATGAATCCAACATATCAAGTTATTTCATAGCAGCCCCCTCACTGGAATTCAATACCACTATAAGAGACCGAAACCGGAGCGGACTAAACAGCACACTAACCATATACTATGGAAACAACATCATACAATCCAACAACTCACTGGATGGGAACTTCAGCCTGCAGGTACCAGACCACGTGTTTGATTTAATGATCCAGGGACTCAATAACTCCCTGACGGTGCTGCTGAGAGACATAAACCTCAGCGCAGACAACAACCGAAACCTTAGCTTGGACCGAATAGAAGGATACCTTGGCTTCCTTAGAGTGTATGCCATAGGATCACAGTATAATGTAAGCAACGCAACACTCAACATAAGTTATAATGAAACACAATGCAATGAAGACCATCTAGGAGTCTACAAGTGCAGCAACTGGAACTTCTCCGGCAGAGTGTGTGTTAGCATCTGGATTGATGTATCAGGTAATGCCACACAGGACCCCAACCTCGACCTCTTCACCGTCGAAGTTCATGAGTTCTCAGCCTACGCCATAAAACAGGAACCCTACTGCGGAGACGGAAACAAAGACGATGGAGAACAATGCGATGGCTCAGATTTCGGCGGAGTGAGCTGCAAAAGCTACGGGTTCGATAAGGGAACGCTGAGCTGCACGGCATCATGCACCATCTCCACAGGCAACTGCGACTACAACACAGGAGGAGGAGGAGGCTCATCTGGTGGAAGCAGCTCAGGACGCGGTGGGGGAGCGCTCACCGTACAGGCGGAAAGCTGCTTCGATGGATTACTGAACCAAAACGAGGAAGGCATAGACTGCGGGGGACCGTGCCAGCCCTGTGCCAGCTGCACGGACGGGATACTTAACCAGGGAGAGCAGGGAATAGACTGCGGAGGGCCGTGCCCGCCCTGCGAAACAGCAACAACCACCTCAACGACAAAAACAACCACCTCAACGCAAACAACCGCAACAAGCACCAGCGCAACCACAACACTGGAAGGCACCAGCATCCAGGAAATCACAACCAGCACCCTCACAGAAGAAAATAATGGAGGGGACATGAAACAGTTACTGATTGCCTTAAACATAATACTCCTATTGATTGCTGCCGCACTATACATCCACCACGAAAAAAACAAACCCGGTGGAATCAGCCTAAGGGAAAAAATAATGAGAAAGGGATAGTCTAGCTACCTCTTCCCTTAACGATAATGACGGCAACGGCAGCAATCACTAATACCGCTAACACCAGCAGAATCAATAGGTTATCGCCGCCGGATGGTGCACTCGACTGACAGGGTAATGTTGTTGACGGATTTGATGCTGTATCCCCTAAAGTGGATGAGGTAACTGTTAATGTCGTCGAGGTTGATGTTGTCGTGGAAGGCTTGATTTTTGCTGTGATATCCTCCAACAGTTTCTCACATTTTGTGGGATTCTCTTCGCACTCACCCACCCCAAAAGAGTTCTTTATATCCAACGCCTCCTCGATACACTCCAGGGCCTCATCGTATTCCCCCTTCTGGAACAGGTCTCCAGCATCAGAGCACAGCATGTAAGACTTCTCCCTGGATATATAGATCATCCGGGGCTTGAACAGGTAGAGGGTATTATCTAAGGCCCCAACAAGGAGGTCGTTTAATCCATCCCCCTCCAGGTCACTGACCCTCAGCTGGCTGACCCTCATGTAGGGCTTGTATTCCCACTGTTTGTTGCCCTCCACATCAAAAACATTAACTACATCAGAGCCCGCTATTATCTCCAGGTTACCGTCCAGGTCAAGATCTCCTGTGGTCACATCATTCGTCTGCCTGACAGAATCCCGGGACCAGAGGATTTCACCCTCATTATCCAAGAGATATACCTTCTCGAATGCCCCGACAACAACCTCATTTTTGCCGTCGTTGTCCACGTCAGAGACCTTAACCGCTTCAGATACACATTCAGGGTTGAAATTCCATAGAAGGTTTCCTTCGCCATCTAATGCATACACTGATGAAGTTGATGATACAACGAAATCCGAAACCCCATCATTGTCTAAGTCACCCACCTCTAGATCAGTGGCCTCACCGTCTACCTTGTAACTCCAAAGGACTACGCCTTCGCTGTCGAACATTTTAACTGATTTACCGGCTGCTACTATAATCTCAGAGCTTCCATCAGAGTTGAAGTCAGCCATAGAGAAATCAGGCGGATGCGTTCCTCCAACGGTCTGCTGCCATATAACCTTAGAGTTCCTGTTCAAAACAAGAAGGTCGCTTGTCCTGATTGACTGGGAAGCGATTATGATATCCACGAATCCGTCGCCGTCTAAGTCCCCGCTAGATATTCTGCGTATGTTGTTTTGTGTGATGTACTTGAACAACAGACTACCATTGGTTTTGGTGACATAAATGGTTCGGCCCCCTCCAAACAACAGCTCAGGTACTCCATCATTATCTAAGTCAGCTGCGTGAACCGCCTCCACACCCACAATAGTCTGGATATTCCAAACCATAGAGCCCGTGTGATTTATTAGGTATCCGAATCCGTCGTTGTAGAATCCTGCAACAATCTCCTTGAAGCCGTCGCCGTCAACATCCAGGACCAGCATGTCCACGTTCCCGCCCTTGGCGAGATACCGCCAGTCAAGGGTTATGTAATCCTTATAGAATGCGCATACAGTTGATGTTAGGAGGATAACTCCTATTAAAGCAATAAATCCCTTTTTCATAATACTAATATAGAATATCTACATTAAATATGGATGGAGAGATACTATCTGAGGCTCTTTTCGAGCTGATAAGGAGGGCAGTGGTTGATTTACCTGGGGATGTTGAGTTAGCGCTTAGGGAAGCCAGAGATAACGAGAAAAATGAGAGAGCAAAAACCATTTTAGGTAGTATACTGGAGAATGTTGAGTTAGCTAGGAGGGAGTCCACGCCAATCTGCCAGGATACGGGGGTTTTGGTTTTCTACGTGAGATATGGTACGGTCTTGGATAAGAAGCTTGTGGATGAGTCCATAATCAAGGCGGTTCAGAAAGCAACCGGGGAGAATCTTTTGAGGCCTAACATAGTACACCCCCTGACCCGGGTAAACAGCAACGATAATACTGGAGTGGAGGCTCCCATAGTATACTATGAGCGCGTTAAGGGAATGGATTACCTTGAGGTAACAGTTCTGCCCAAAGGAGCTGGTTCCGAGAACACCTCAACGCTTGGGATGCTGGACCCTGCCAGGGGCGTTGAGGGTGTGGAGGATTTCATAGTGGATTCTATAAAGAAGGCTGGCGGGAAGCCATGCCCACCCACTGTGGTGGGAGTGGGTATCGGGGGTTCATCAGATAAGGCTATGTATCTTGCCAAGAAAGCCCTGTTGAGGGATATCGGCTCCCGTAACCCGGATAAGGAATACAGCGACCTTGAGAAGAGACTCTATGGGAGAATTAACGAACTCGGAATCGGACCCATGGGAGTTGGAGGAGACACCACATGCCTGGCAGTCCACGTGGAGGATGCCGACTGCCATACGGCCTCGCTGCCTGTTGCAGTCAACCCCCAGTGCTGGGCTGCTAGGAAGGCAGAAGCCAGAGTATAGAAGGAGGAGATAATGTTTCTATGAATTCCTCTTCTTTTTTGCTTTCGTTATTATCTCATCAAGTTTATCGAAGGTGTAGTTATCCCACCTCTTCCACTTGGTGGGGCCGTTTTTCTCATATCCCTCAAGGACCATGGGCTTCTTCCCTGAGTCCTCAGCAGCCGTCAGGACATTCTTCCCCAGCTCCTCAGCCCTCTTGTAGACTTCATAATAGATTTCCCTGAACCTGTAGTCCCTCAGGAGGTGGTGGTCCAGGATATATTTCTCGCAGTTTGTTTTCTCCAGAATCAATATCATATTCTCCAGTGCAGACTTCAGGTCCTCATGGGAGGCCACATAACCCAGTAGATAAGAGGGGAATCCGTCCATCACCAGGATATCAGGGCGTTGCTCTATTATTGCCTCAGCCTGTTCCCTCATACAAACGCCGCTTAAATCGGATGTGTATAGGAAGCGTTTATCGTTGTCTGTGATCTCCACCATCAGGACATAACCCAATTTTGTGTTTTTTTTGCCGTGCCACATGGCCTCAGACAGCCAGACGATGGTCTCGCTGCCTATGATAAAAAGGTGGTCATCCCCGTAGCCTATTCCATCAATCTCCCCGGCTATGTATTTCATCAACTCAGCCCCCCTCTGGCGTTGGCTCTTGTTTATGTTCTTCACAGGATCCTTCACGATAAGCTTCTTATCCCGGTAGAAGTCTATATCCAAAAGATAGTGGTCGTAGTGGTAGTGTGAGATAAGAATGAACTCGCTCCTCTGGCAGGACTTTCTTATCCTGTTGTGGTATCGCTCCACCAGCTTCTCCTTTCTCTCCTCGGGCAGGGGAAAGGAGCCGGTTTCTATAGCGACCCCGGGGTCTATTGTTAATATGGTGTCCTTAGTCTTCACTTGGGTGCACATGCTCTTAACACCGAAGGAGTCATACGCGATATACTTGACTTTCATACAATTATAGATTAAGAGAAACCTTTAATTAATTGTTTTCCTTTTCATCCGATAAAACGTTTTTTGTGGCTACAATCTCAACCCCGGTACCGGCTACATTCTCAACCAGGATGTCACCGGCCTTAACCGGAGCCTTAACCCGCACCCCGGCGAGGGCGTCCATGACGTCCATAATCCGTTCCCTGGGAATCTCTTTTGCAGACTTAACGCTCACCAAGGGAATCACCCCACCAGACACCTCTATTGTGGAGGCTATGTTTCTCTCGGGAGACAAAAGCTCCTTCCGCACATAATCAATGCCTCTAGGGCACAGGTTTCCCTGAATGCTTTTTATTTCATCCCCGTCCAGGTGCACCTCCATCTCACAGCTGTTCGGGCACACGATACAGACCAGCTTCTCCACCCTCTCACTCATCTTCCAAGGAAACCTCCAAATCCATTACACCATCCAAGTTAATGTCCCCCAGACTCAATTTTATCATCTCAGCAGGGTTAACCCTCGCCAGGGGAACCTCCCCCAGCACCTTTTTTCCTCTGTAGACAATCTTCTTATTTCTACCGGGACAGTTAACCCGCAGAAACAATTCAGCATTAGATTGGTGACTTATCCTGTTTGGCACAACGTATCTCACACCGGAACCCGGTTTAACCCTGACACAGCATTCACTCCACCCGACTCCCTTCACGTATTCAGCTGCCTTGGAGCCGGCATTCTCCGCCTCCACAGTAACCCAGTCCACCAAATCATGCACCTGCAACACATTACCGCAGGCGAAAACACCAGCAAGAGAGGTCTGCATGTTCTCGTCCACCAGAGGCCCCCCGGTGAGAGGATTCAATACAATACCCGCACCCCGGGAAAGCTCGTTTTCCGGAATCAAGCCAACAGACAGGAGAAGCGTGTCACAACCAATCTCTCTTTCCGTCCCCTTAACCGGGTTCCAGCCATCATCCACCTCCGCTATGCTAACAGACTCCACCCTCCCCAAACCCTTAATCCCGGTGACAGTATGCCCCAGATAGAGGGGTATGTCATAGTCCACAAGACACTGCCTGACATTCCTGGGCAACCCGGAGCTGTAGGGCAACACCTCAACCACCCCGTGGACTCTAGCCCCCTCCAGGGCCAGCCTCCTGGCCATAATCAACCCGATATCCCCTGAGCCGAGTATGAGCACATCCTTTCCCACCATATAATTTTGGAGGTTGATGAAGTTCTGGGCGCATCCTGCGGTATAGATGCCAGCCGGTCTGCTGCCGGGTACGGCAATATTCCCCCTCGTCCGCTCCCTGCAGCCCATAGCCAGAACCACCGCCCCAGCTTTTAGATTCATCAAACCAGCAGGTGATGCTACCAGAACCCTCCTATCCGGCGAGAGATTTAAGACCATGCTGTCGGTTAAATACTTTATCCCGGAATCAAGTATTTTGTTAATATATCTCTGGGCGTATTCCGGACCCGTTAAGGCTTCACCAAATACCTCTATCCCGAAACCTTCATGGATGCACTGATCCAGTATCCCCCCCAGTCGGTGATTCCTCTCCACTATAAGGATATCTTCCACACCCTTCTCTTTCGCCGCTAACGCAGCAGCTAAACCTGCAGGCCCTCCTCCGATGACAACCAAATCAACCCTTCTGGTCTTCATTTATTCCTCCGCAGGTCCTTGGTCCCGCCCACGAACATCCCTGAACCAAAACAAGAGAGCCGTATATTCTTCACTCCCTTTTCCTCATCCATCAACTCAACAATCTTCGGCCAGCAGAAGCCACCCTGGCACCGCCCCATAGAAGCCCTGCACCTGACCTTCACGGCATTCATGCTCCTAGCCCCCAGCGGATTATTTAAGGCGTCAAGGACTTCCTTCCTGGTTACTGTCTCGCACCTGCATACTATCTCCCCGTAACCAGGGTCCTTCCCTATCAGGGAGGCCTTTTCCTCATCAGATAGGGAGCTGAACCTCACAGGACCCTTACGTAAGGGATTAAAGTCCTTCTTTGGCCTTAACTCCTCTCTCCCACATATGAGATTTATAACCCGCTCTGCTATGGCCGGCGCAGCAGTCAAGCCCGGGCTCTCAATGCCCACCAGGTTGATGAAACCTTCATATTCCTCTCTCACAACGAAATCAGCCGTCTCCCCACTCCCCTCAGGAACCAGCTTCGGTCTTATGCCAGAAAAGCTGCGAATGAAATCCCCCCTCTTAAGAGAGGGAAGCATCTCACTGGCCTCAACGTAAAGCTGCTCCATAACATCAGGTGTATTGCAGACGTCACAGACCTCCTGGATGTAGTCTGCAGAGGGCCCGAGCATTATATTACCGTCTACTGTTGGGGTCAGATGAACACCCAAGCCACCTGAGTCCTTCGGTGGTACTGGATAAACAAGCGTATTCAATAGATCCCCCACTCTCTTGTCCAAGATATGGTATTCACCCCTGCAGGGATAGATACGGTATCCGTCCACGCCAGCCATTGCCGATACCCGATCAGCATACAATCCCGCGCAGTTAATCAAGTACCTTGTTTCATAGACTCCTCCAGAAGTCTCCACCCCAAAAGACCCTTCCCCGGGATTGACTCCGGTAACCTGCGTGTTAAGCTTTATCTCTGCATCGTTCATTAATGCGTTCTCCGCTAACCCAATCGTCAGCTGGAATGGGTCCACTATGCCTGATGTCGGTGAATACAATGCCTTAACGGCCCCGATGTTGGGCTGTATTTTTTTTATCTCCTCCCTTCCAATAATCTTAAGCCCCCGGGTGCCGTTACGCTCCCCTCGCGCCCTGAGTTCCTCCAGGTAGGGTATCTCATCCTCCTTTTTCGCCACAACCAGTTTACCGGTCCGTATGTATTCAGCACCAACCTCCTTGCAGAGGGTGGGGATCCTCTTATGGCCTTCAATGTTCAACTCAGCCTTCAGGGTATCTTGGGGGATATAGAATCCAGCGTGGACTACTCCGGAATTCCTGCCTGAGGTTCCCATAGCAACATCGCATTCTTTTTCCAGAAGCAAAACCTTCGCATCGTACCTGGATAGCTCTCTGGCTATGCAACAGCCGACCACTCCACCACCGACTATCAGGTAATCATATAAGCCGTCCATTTTAGGGAGATAATATATTAAGACTGAAAGAGAATAAATTCCTTGATGATCCACCTTAAAACACCCTTAAAGAGAGGGGATATCGAACACCTGACTGCGGGAGAATTCATTTATTTATCCGGTACCGTGGTTACCGGCAGGGACAGCGCTCACCAGCGCGCCCTGGAGGAGAAAAGGTTCCCGGTTAATCTGGAGGATGGGGTGTTGTTTCATTCAGGACCGATAGCTAAAAAGACTGCGAACGGGTGGGATATTGTCGCTATTGGACCAACAACCAGCTCCAGAATGAATTCCATGGCAGAGGAGTTCATGGACAGATTTGGGGTAAAGGTTGTGATAGGGAAGGGGGGTATGAACCCAGAAATCTTCAGGGGGAGAGGGATCTATTTGGCCATGACCGGTGGATGCGCTGCCCTGGGAGCCAGATCCGTTAAAAAGGTTAAAGAGGTTCACTGGCTTGATCTCGGGATGGCTGAGGCTGTGTGGGTGCTAAAGGTTGAGAAACTAGGCCCCCTCCTGGTGGGAATAGACTATGAGGGAAACAGCCTCTACCCTTCCTAATTGGAAGTATACCTGCCATCTGGTTTAAAAAAAGCAGGCGCCTATTTTTAATTCCTTACTTGTTATTATTTAAGGTTATGACTTCTAAGGCGAAAATAGATCCCTGGGGTTCGCTGGATATCGAAGACTACCGGAAGCTCTTCGATGAGTTTGGCATAGAATCATTTGCGAAATACAAGCACACGCTCTCGGATAACAGGTATGTGAGACGGGATATAATATTCGGTCATCGGGACTTCGGCAGAATAATGAAGGCCATAGAGAAAAGAGAGCCCTTTGTGATGATGACTGGCTTGATGCCCTCCGGAAGATTCCATTTCGGCCACAAGATGGTGGCTGACCAGATAATTTACTATCAGCAGCTTGGAGCGCAGGTATACGTGTGCTCGGCTGATTTAGAGGCCTACACAATGAGGGGGATGGACCTGCCTAAGGCCAGGGAGATAGCAGTCAACGAATACCTTCCGAGTTACGTGGCCCTGGGGTTGGATTTGGATAAAACAAACTTTTGGTTCCAGACAGATTATGTAGTTCCCTATTATAGATTCAGGGACCTGCTATCCAAGAAGGTAACCCTGAACGAGCTGAAGGGTATTTACGGGAAACTATCCCCCGGGAAGATACTATCTGTTCTGGCGCAGAGCGCGGACATACTCCACCCCCAGCTGGAAGAGTTTAACGGACCCATACCTACTGTCGTCCCGGTGGGAGCGGACCAGGACCCTCACATAAGGCTTACCAGGGATTTATCCGGCAGATTCCAGCTGGAATACAATTTCATCCCGCCCTCATCAACATACCATAAATTCATGAGAGGCCTGCAGGGTGGGAAGATGAGCTCCTCCGAGCCTAAATCGTCTATCGCATTATCCGATAAACCCAAGGATGCCATGAGAAAGATTATGGCAGCTAAGACGGGTGGCAGACCCACGGTAGAGGAGCATAGAAAGAAAGGCGGCAGGCCAGAGGAATGCACCGTATACGATTTATTACTCTACCATCTAGTTGAGGATGACAAGGAATTAAAAGATATATACACCAGCTGCAGGTCGGGGGCTTTGATTTGCGGGGAATGTAAGGCGAAGTGCGGTGAGTTAATGGCTAAATTCCTTGACAAACACCATAAAAGGATGAGTAAAGCCCAAAATAAGGTCAAAACATATCTTGACAAGAGAAACTAGTCAAATCCTAAATCCTTTCTTATCTGATGGTATTCCTCCCGGTTTATCTCGCCTCTTGCGTATCTCTCCCTGAGAATCTTAAGTGGAGCATCCTTAGCGTCTTGGGTTTCCGAAACATCCTCCTTTTTTTTCTCTTCCCCATATCCCTCGAATCGGCCGTCTATTCCCTGCTGGATAATGCCTGATATCTTCTTTGCTGTTTCGTTGGGTATGCTCCTCAGCTGCAGGTTGTGGGAGAAAAACCTCATCTTTATGTTTATTGTGGAGTTGAAGAATCCCTTTTTTATGGTGACATTGCCCATATCCTCGTACCGGTAGTCCCGCATGTTTTTCATATAGGATAGAACTTGAGGTCTCCGTATTATTACCCTCTCAGAGGTTACGAATATCTCGTCAGGGCCGATGGGCTGCTCTATGCGGGCCTGCCTCACCCCATAAAACACCTCCTCACCGGGAATCAGCATATCCTTAATGTCTTTTGCAATTGATATATCAACCCCGCTCAATACACTCTCAAGAGACATATAATCTACCAGTTAATTATTCTGTTAGAATATAAATATCTCTTACTTCCTAATCTCTTTAAACCCTAAAAAATGGGCTTGGTTAAAAAGAGACATCCCCGGATTGGTGTCTACGTCTGTCACTGTGGACAGAACATAAGTTCTGTAGTAAACGTTTCTGAGGTTAGAGAATACGCTGAATCACTGCCCAATGTTGTCCTGGCAAGAGAGAACAAGTATACATGCAGCGACCTGGGGCAGAGTTCTATAGCGAAGGATATAAAAAAGCATGAACTCGAAAGGGTTGTTGTAGCCTCCTGCTCCCCTAGACTGCATGAGATAGCGTTCAGGGAAGTTCTTGACTCCAGCGGACTGAACCCCTATCTATTCGAGATGGTTAACATAAGGGAGCAGTGTTCCTGGGTTCACCCAAAGGATAAGAAGAGGGCGACAGAGAAGGCCAAGGATTTGGTGCGGGCTGCTGTTGCCAGGTCCATGCTGCTTGAGCCGGTGGAGAAGATTAAAAAAAACGTAACCAAGGCTGTTCTGGTAATCGGGGGGGGTATTGCAGGAATAACATCAGCCCTGTATCTGGCCAGGGCAGGAATCAAGACCTACCTGGTGGAGAAGGAAGCCAGCATAGGAGGGCACATGGCCCAACTGGACAAGACTTATCCCACACTGGATTGCTCTCTTTGCATATTGTCGCCTAGGATGGTGGACGTGAAAAATGAACCCAACATCGAATTGCTCTCATACTCTGATGTGGTGAACGTGGAGGGCTATGTGGGAAATTTCATAGTCAGGGTTAGAAAAAATCCAAGGTACGTGGACGCGGAAAAGTGCATCAGCTGTGGAGCATGCGCTGAGGTCTGCCCTGTAAAGGTGGTGGATGAATTCAACCAGGGGATGACCCATAGGAAGGCGATTCACTTACAATTCCCTCAGGCGGTTCCAAACACCTACCTCATAGACAGAGTAAACTGCCTTCACTTCAAGACTGGAGCATGTCAACTATGCGCTAAGAAATGCGACAACAATGCCATAGACTTCAGCCAGAAGGAGGAGTTTCTGGATATAGACGTCGGCTCCATAGTCATAGCCACCGGGTTCCAGTTGTTTGATGCGAAAAGAAAAAAGGAATACGGTTACGGCAGATTCGACAACGTTTTAACCAACCTCGATTTCGAGAGAATCCTGAGCGCTGACGGCCCCACGAGAGGTAAGATCAAAAGGCCTGCTGACAGCAAAAAACCAGATTCTATCGCATTCATACAGTGCGTGGGCTCAAGAGACGAGAACTTCAACGCCTACTGTTCGACAATCTGCTGCATGACCTCGCTGAAGCATGCCATGCAGGTCAAGGAAAAAAACCCCGGAACCGAGGTATACATATACTTCAACGACATCAGGACAAGCGGTAAAGACCTTGAGGAATTCTACAAGAGAGGTAGGATTAGGGGGATATATTTTATCAGGGGATTACCCCCTGAGGTATTTGAGGATCCTGAGACGGGGAAGCTTATCCTGCGCTCTGAGGATCTGAACATGAGCCAGATACTGGAAAAAAGAGTGGATATGGTTGTTCTGGCAGCTGGTATAGAGCCCTCACCCTCTGCAGAGAAAATAATCAGGAGACTCCACCTGAACCAGAGCCCGGACGGGTTTATCATGGAAGCCCACCCAAAGCTGAGACCGGTAGACACCAATATAGCGGGTGTTTACATAGCAGGATGTGCACAGTTCCCGAAGGGCATTCCTGAGGTAGTAGCCCAGGCGGGTGCTGCTGCTATGGCCTCAACTGAGGTTGTCTTGAAGGATGAAATCCCAATAGAAGAGACAACAGCATTCGTCGATGAGGGGAAATGCAGCGGATGCGGTATCTGCGTGAATGTGTGCCCGTATGAAGCAATCAAGTTGGCTGATGAGGGCATTGTTGAGATAAACGAGATACTCTGCAAGGGATGTGGCTCCTGCGCCGTTGCCTGTCCTTCTTCAGCTATACAGCAGACTCATTTTTTGGATTCACAAATCAAGGCCCAGATTAAGGCACTTTTAGTGAGTTGATATGGAAGCGAAAAATAAGAAGGATGGGTTTGAGCCCCGGATTGTCGGGTTCCTGTGTAACTGGTGCTCTTACGCTGGAGCAGACCTGGCGGGCACCTCCAGGATAGAGTATCCCCCAAATCTGAGAGCTGTCAGGGTTATGTGCTCCTCCAGAGTCAACCCACTTTTTGTGTTGAAGGCATTCCAGGAGGGGGCTGACGGCGTCTTCATAGGAGGGTGTCACCCACAGGACTGTCACTATATGGAGGGTAACTACTACGCTAGGAGAAGGTTCATGCTCCTAAAGCGGTTGATTGAGTACATGGGAATCAACCCCGGAAGGCTTAGGGTTGAGTGGGTGTCCGCATCCGAGGGAGACAGATTCGCCAAGATAGTAAGGGAGTTCACCGGTGATTTAAAGAGGCTTGGCCCACTGGATTTAAGGGAGAGGGTGTGTGATGGGATCTGATACAGAGAATGCTTTAAAAAGGGAGGCCAGGAATCTCCTAAAGAAGGGAGACGTTGATTTAGTCCTTGGATACTGTATGGAAGGAGATAATGTGATTCCCTGCTTTATCTCATCTCCAGGGGAGGTGGACGGGCTTGTGTGGAATAACCGGTGTAAGAATAATCTGGCAGTGTATTTACGGGAGTTGGAGGGTAGGGTTGCTGTTGTAGCCAAGGGCTGTGATTCCAGGGCGATTGTTGAGCTGCTTAAGGCTAAGCAGGTGGAAAGGGAGGATTTGATTATTTTGGGGGTGTCATGTAGGGGGATGGTGGATAAAGAGGGTGAAGAGTATGGAAGCTGCAGGGTTTGCTTGCACAGGAATCCAGTAGTATATGACCTCTTTGTAGGGGAGAAAGTCAGCGAGAGGGAGGAGAGGGATGTGGATGAATTAGAGTCATTATCCCTTAGAGAGAGGCTTGAGTTCTGGAGTAAACAGTTCAGAAAGTGCATCAACTGCTTGGCCTGCAGGAACGTGTGCCCCATGTGTTTCTGCGAAGAGTGTGTCCTGGAGAAAAAAGACCCTGAGTGGATTACCAGGGCAGGGGATGCAAGCAATCTGTTTCTTTTACATGCAATTAAGGCAACGCATATGGCGGGCAGGTGTGTTGAGTGCGGGGAATGTGAGAGAGCATGTCCGGTAGATATTCCATTGATGCACCTTTACTCCAGGGTATGCCGGGATGTGGAGGAGCTTTTTGGTGTTGAATCCGGGATGAATCTGGAGGATAAGCCACCTCTAGCTGCCTTTGATTTAGAGCGGGATGCTATGCTGGAGGAGAATGAAAAAAATAAGAGAGGATGATGTAATAAAACTCTTGAACGAGTTAAGGAAGAAATATGAGGTAATCGCTCCCGTAAAGCTGGACGGGAGGGTCTACTTCAAGACCTTGGGAGAGGGTGATGTGCTCACCCTGGACTACGTTAACTCGGTTGTTTCCCCGAAGGATTTTTTCCTGCCCCAAAAGGAGAGGATTCTGGAGTTCAGCGAATCCGGTGGGGAGGTTACTGTGGAAGACGAGCTCAGCTCTAAAAAGAGGGTTTTTTTCGGCATCAGGCCCTGTGACGTAAACGCCCTCCTGATTCTTGATTCAGTGGCCAGGGAGGGGTTCGAGGACCCCTACTACCTGGGAAGGAGGGATAATACCCTATTGATTTCACTGGAGTGTGTTGAGCCGGGGGATGATTGCTTTTGTTCTGTATTCAACACAGGACCTTCACTGGATGAGGGTGCTGATTTAGTCTTTACTGACATCGGCGATTTTTATCTGGTTAAATCCTTGACTGATGAGGGTGAAAGGCTGGTCTCAGGATCTGAATTTTTCAGGAAGGCAACAGGAGGGGATGAGGAAACAGCTGGGAAAAAGAGGAAGGAATGTGTTAAGGGGATGGAGAGCCTTGATTTAAGGAATTTCTCAGTTGATGAGGAGGTGGTGAAAGAGAAGGCAAAAAGGTGTCTCTACTGCTACAGCTGCACATTTATCTGCCCGACATGCTATTGTTTTGATGTAGTGGACCGGATGGATTTATATTCCAGGAATGGTGAGAGAATGCGGTTCTGGGATTCCTGCATGAACCCGTCCTTTACCGAGATGGCCGGTAACTTCAACCCGAGAGACGGTATGGTGGGAAGGTTTATGAACCGCATAAACCATAAACTAAGATACATGCGGGATAGGTATGGAGTCTACGGCTGCGTAGGATGCGGCCGCTGTATTAGAAACTGCCCTGCAGGGATTAGCATGCTGGAGATTCTCAGGGAGGGTGTGAGAAAATGAGCAACCAGTATATCCCCCAGACGGTGGAAATACTCGGGATTTTAGAGGAGAGCAGGGATGTGAAGACACTGAGGTTGGATGTACGGAATTTGAGGCATGAGCCGGGGCAGTTCATGGAGTTGTCTGTTTTTGGCTACGGGGAGATACCGGTATCCATAAGCTCCAGCCCCACGCTAGAAGACTACATTGATTTGAGCGTGAAGAACGTGGGCAGCGTTACCTCAGTAGTTCATGAAGCAGAGCCGGGGGATACTGTTGGGGTCAGGGGACCATACGGTAGGGGCTTTCCCGTCAGGGAGGTGGGTGGACGCGACCTGCTTTTCATCGGTGGGGGTATTGGTTTAGCCCCCCTAAGGTCATTTATAGACTACATAAGGGATGAGAGAGACGGCTTTGGGGATGTTTCCATACTCTACGGGGCCAGAACCGCTGATGATATGGTCTTCAGGCAGGAATTCGATGACTGGCGCAGCATGTTTGATTTGCATTTGATTGCTGATGTGGAGTCTGAGGGATGGTATGGGAGGGTGGGCTTCGTTAACGAGCTCCTGGCAGATGTGTCCCCGGACATCAAAAACACTTATGCTGTGGTATGCGGCCCCTCCATAATGATGAAGTCTGTGGTGAAGGGCTTGAAGGATATGCAGTTCCCTGATGAACAGATTATTTTATCCTTCGAAAGAAGGATGAAATGCGGCATAGGGAAATGCGGCCACTGTAATATAGGAGACAGGTATGTATGTGTTGATGGGCCTGTTTTCAGCTACGATAAAGTGAGGGGTTACCGGGAAATCTGGGGTTGAGCTGAATGGACGAAAAGGATATTGTTGTAGTATCGGGTTTGCCTAGAAGCGGCACATCCATGCTTATGAAGATGATTGAGGCTGGTGGAATCAAACCCTTAACTGACAGGGAGAAAGGAGCTGATATAGACAACCCACAGGGCTATTATGAGTTTGAGCGGGTTAAGGGATTACCAGAGGATGTTAGCTGGCTGGATGACGCGAGAGGTAAAGCTGTTAAGGTTCTGGCTGAGCTGGTGAAGCACCTGCCTGATGAATACCACTACAGGGTTATTTTCATGCAGAGACGGATTCCGGAGATTATCGAGTCCCAGAAGAAGATGCTTGTTAGACGTGGGGAGGACCCTGAAAAGGTCTCTGACGAGGAGATGATGTTGCTATTGGGGAAATACCTGAAGTTGATGATGTCTTACATCAGGGGTAAAGACAATATGGAGGTCTTGTTTGTGAGCTATAATGATGTTATATCGCACCCTGGAAGGGAGGTAAAGGCTATTAATGAATTCCTTGGTGGGTTTTTGGATGAAAAGAGTATGGTTTCGGTAGTAGATGAGGGCCTGTATCGGAACAGGGTTTAGTCATGGATTATTCCAACGAGTTGGAAGCGGTCTTGGATCTGGTTTCTGAGGCTGGTGAAAGGATTACGGAGGTATATGGGAGTGATTTCTCCGTAGACTATAAGGAGGATGATAGCCCCGTCACCCGGGCGGATTTGTTGTCTGAGGAAATCCTGCTGGAGGGTTTGGAGAGTTTTGGTTACGGTTTTCTATCGGAGGAGTCTGGCTTCTTGGGTTCAGGTAACGGAAGGTGTTGGGTGATTGACCCCCTTGATGGAACAAGGGATTTCGTTGAGGGAACAGATGATTTCTCTATCCTGGTTGGTTTGTTGGATGGGGACAGACCTGTTTTGGGTGTCGTGCATGCGCCCTGCTTGGGAAAAAGCTGGTATGCGCTCAGGGGCAGAGGAGCCTTCGTGGACAGGAAACCTATTAAGGTCTCTGATGTCAGCGAACTGGATAGATGGAGGATGCTGGTCAGCAGGTTTCATCTACGGGATGAGGATAAACAGGTTGCCAAGTCTCTTGGGGTATCCTCGTTCAGGGAGTCCGGCAGCATAGGCATCAAGTATTGCTTGATTGCTTCAGGGGAAGCAGAGTTGTGCGTGTACACAACCTCCAGGCTTGGCTTCTGGGATTGCTGCGCCCCCCAGGTTATCCTGAAGGAGGCTGGTGGTCTTGTTTTTGACGTTCACGGTAATCCAGTGGTTTACGACCTTGATTCAGAGCCCTGGAGGATGGAGCACGGCTTCATCGGCTGCAACGGCAGACACAGGAAAGAGATACTTGAAGCGGTGGAGAATGCTCTGTAGTTTAAAGGTCGCAGGATAGTGTTTGTAACATGATGATGAAATGGGCCCGCCCGGACTTGAACCGGGGACCTTTGCCTTGTAAGGGCAACGTCATAGCCGACTAGACCACGAGCCCTGGATGGGGTAAACAATTAGTGTGTTCCTACTTTTTGATTACGTAGATAAAAATAATAATATGTCGTTGAAGAAATACTCTGGTGAAATCCCGCTATTGACGGTTGATGCTGTGATACTGGAAGATAACAGGATTGTGTTGGTCAGGAGGAGGAATCCCCCGTTTAAGGGTATGTGGGCTCTCCCGGGAGGTTTCGTGGACTATGGCGAGAGAGTTGAGGATGCTGTGGAAAGAGAAGCGAAGGAGGAGACAAGTTTGGTGGTGGAGCACGGGAAGCTGTTGGGCGTCTACAGCAAACAGGACAGGGATCCCAGGGGGCATACCGTGTCTGTGGTGTTCGCGTGCAGACGTGTTTCCGGGAAACTTAAGGCGTCATCTGATGCAGCTGAGGCGGGATGGTTCCCATTGGATGATCTGCCTGAGCTGGCCTTCGACCATAAAAGGATAATCGACGACATTATCTAGTTTTAATGTACCCCCTGTATCCAGCGTACTCGATTAGAGCCTTCATAGCCCGGATACCCCTGCTCGGGGTGGGATAGGTTGGGATAGACATTTTCTCCATCATCCTGGTATGCACCCGCGTGAACTCACCGCCTGTTGTGCAGACCAAAAGAGGTGTGTTTGGGAACTCAGTTCCCACGGAAATCAATACATCAACTATGTCGCTTTCAAGAGAGGATAGCTGGAGAAGCATCACAACAAAAACAGCATCCACGTTGTCATCTGCCATCACATGTTTGAGCACCTGCTCATATCGGCTGCTATCCGCATCCCCGACAAGGTCAATCGGGTTTTTAGCCACAGCATAGGGAGGGATTACCTCCTTCACCCTCCTTAATGTTTCCTCAGATAGCTCAGCCATCTCCAGCTCGTTCTCTATAATTTCGTCAGTGGACATCACCCCAAAGCCCCCTGCATTCGTCACAACCTGGATCCGACGTCCCCTTGGAAGCGAGACATAGGAGAATGCTCGAGCTAAATCGAATAACTCCTCTGAATTCTCTGCGACGATGACTCCAGCTTGGCGAAACATTCCATTGAAGACCTCAGATGAGCCGGCAAGTGAGGCGGTATGTGATAGGGTGGCATTAGACCCCTCCCCTGTCCTACCCCCCTTCATAGCCACAACCGGCTTCTTTTTTGTGACCTCCTTAAGGACCTTGAAAAGCCCTCTACCGTCTTTGGTTCCCTCAAGATATAATACAACAACATCCGTATTCTGGTCCCCGCCCAGGTATCTGAGGAGCTCTATCTCATCCACATCAACACGGTTCCCGATGGAAACAAACTTTGATATCCCCATGTTGTCTGCCGCTGCCTTATCCATTATCGCCGTCCCGTAAGCACCTGACTGTGATATAAAGGAGATGTTCCCCCGGGAGGGTCTGTCTTGACGGTACACCGGAGAAAACATAGTATCTACATGAGAGTATGTATCAAACACACCTATACAGTTTGGTCCAACAAGACGCATCCCGTATTTCTCCGCAGTCTCCATAATACCAGCCTCCCTCTCACATTCCCCTATCTCGGAAAATCCTCCGGAGATTATGACTGCAGCCTTAACACCCTTTCTCCCGCACTCAGATATAGCCTGCTCCACGTATCCGGCAGGTATTATTATAACAGCCAAATCCACGGTATCGGGCACATCCAGTATGGATTTATAGCATCTTAAGCCCATAAGCTCATCCACCCCTGGATTAACAGGGTATATCCTGCCAACGAACCCTCTCACAAAGTTCTCAAGGATTATATGCCCGAACTTCCTGGGCTCTCTTGATGCACCGATTACTGCAACACTCTTCGGCTTGAATATATAATCCAGGGAGTTCATCCTACTTCATTATTCTCACATCAGCTGCGATAGCTGCTTTATCGTTCACTATTAGAGGGTTTATGTCCATCTCTGAAACACCCTCTTTTTCCACAAGCCTTGAAGCGTTAAGCAGGGTTTTCAAGACCCTAGACCTTGATTTAAGAATGGTTCCGGCTCTTGTATCATCTATAAGCTGTTCAGCATCCGCCTTTTTTATTGGGATAAGCCTGAATGCCACATCTCTTAAAGCCTCTACATGAATACCTCCCAAGCCGAAGCAGATAACTGCATCGAATTGTTCATCTATCTTTGAGCCAATCATGAATTCCTGACCATCTATCAGCTCCTGCACTATCACGCCGTCTACTTCTTTTGTTTTCCTGGATGCGTTCCTTATGAGGAGGTTGTATTTAGCATCCAGCTCCCCTGCTGAATACACGAATTGAATGCAGCCAGCAGTTGATTTATGCACTATTTTAGGGGAATCTATCTTCAGAACCACGGGGGTAGATAGTTTTCCGGCAGCCTCTCTGGCCTCCTTAAGGTCTTCTACGAACACATGTTTTGCTGTGGTGATGTTGTATTTTTCAAGCAGCCTGTATGCTTTATGATCCGGTATTTTCATTATTGCGTTTATTAATTTAGGGGAAATCGAATATAATAATTGATGTAGAAAATGATTAAGTTTTACATACCAGACGGGCACCTGGAAGAGAGGACGCTGCAACTCTTCAGGAGAGCAGGGTTCGAGATAAGCATGAGCGAGAGAGGATACAATCCTGACATAGACGATCCAGAGATAGTGTTGAAACGCATCAGACCACAGGACTTCCCCTTCGTGGTCAGCTTAGGTAAGGGTGATCTGGCCGTTACCGGCTCGGATATACTGGAAGACTTCAGGCTGGGCAACCCAAAAAGAGGTGGGGAAATCAAGAAGATAATGGACTTGGGTTTCGGAGCCACCAGGCTGGTCACAGCAATATCAGAGGAGATGCTCCCGGATATTGAATCGATTAAGGACTTCAGCAGGTATTCGGAAAAGCTTGAGAGGGAGGGGAAAAAGGCTGTTGTAGCAACCGAGTACTATAACATCGCCAAAAAATACCTTCAGGATAATGGCATCAACGCCATAATAGACAAGCCGGCCGGCAAAACAGAGGCCTGGATTATTCCACCAACGCCTGAAGCTGACCTGATTATTGAAACCATGGAGACAGGTAAAACAATAAGAGAAAACAGGTGCCGCATCATAGACGAGGTGATGGAAGCCAGCTCTGTGTTGATAGCCAACAGGAAATCCCTGCAAGATGAGAAGAAAAAAAAGAAAATCAGTGAAATAGTTGATTTATTCAGGGGAGCCTTGAAGGGTAAAGGCAAAGTCAACGTGTTCATGAACATCATGGACGACGTGAACCTCCAGCCAGTACTGGATACATTAAGCGATTACGTGGAAAAACCCACCATAAACGATTTAAGGGGTGGGGGATATGATGTTTTCATAGTGATCGATGAGAAAGAACTGAAGTATCTGCTTCCTAAGTTAAGGAAGACGGGCGCCAGCTCTATTGCCATATCAGATACTAGGATGCTGATTAGTTAATTGCCCGCAAATTCCCCCGTACAGGATTCCCTAACAGCAGCATCTGTTATGCTACCGCATAGGTTTATGTTTCTCTGGATCATGCTCAGCTCGTAGAAACATTGATCCCTCCAGTCCAGGTCCCCGGCAAGGTTACATAATGCTGGATCCAGCAGGTGTACAGCTAATTCCTTGATGCAGATGCTCTCCCACTCACCTGAGGTGATCAGGTCACATACGGAGATGTTGTTGTTGTTTCTGGCTACCTGCGTGTAACAATACCACCGCCAATCTTCCTCCTCCAGGTTGCATTCACCAACGAGGGTCTTGTTTTCTGTTGTGGTCTTGTAACAGGATAACTTCATCTGGTAGTTCATCACATGTCTGCAGAGGTCAGCTTCCAGTTTCTCTAACGCGATGGCAGCGTAGCATTCATCTTTCTTGCGCTGGAACATCAGCCGGGAGCAGATGGACTCATTAAGGCGCTTTACGGCCATATTCTTCATGCACTCATCTATCAACACATCCTGGTTTATGTAGGAGCAAATGGATATGTTATCTTTATTCATGGCCAGGTCGTTGTAGCAGCCGTATATGTTCTCGGATAAATGGATTCCACGGCATATCTCTTCATCATCTAGGAGGATCGCTACATTCCAAAGGCACTCATCCTTCCATTTAGTGCTTATTATTTCTCTGCAGTATTCAGGGTCTCTCTCCCTAACCCCCTCATCCTTGAAGCATTCATCCCTCAGCTGCTCGTCTATTATATCATAGCATACCACCCAGGGTATGGTAATCCCGGTCGATGATGTTGTCCTGGTTGTTGAAGAGGATGTGTTTGTTGTTGAGGTGGTGGTTGATGACGTGGTTGTTGTTGAAGTAGTAGTAGTAGTAGTAGTTGTGGTTGTGCTCTTCCCGTCATCTATGCAGCAGGGGCAGGTGAATAATGCCGCCAGCGTTATCAGCATGAATATTTTTTTCATCTATGGAAAAACACCTCCCTTATTTGTTGTGAACATATTCTTTTTGCCTCATTATCTTATTTTTTGGAAGTTATTCCTTAAAATCTGATTAGGGGAATGAAGTTCTGTGTTTTTTTTTGTTTCCGTCATAGGTTCAGCTCTTAGCAGGATATTCATTTATGCATCCCCCCCTTGGGGGGGTTGATCGTTTATCTCATCCCCCGCACATCATGTTCCATTAGAGTATATGAAAGCATATGTTTATCGGGTATAGATTCCTCCACTAAACCAGATATCCCTCGCCTCTAAAACCTCTGCTTTGTTGACTCCGTCGCTAGCCTTCCATCTTCCAGTATACTCCACCAGCTTGGGCATATCGATTACGCCGTCATCGTTGATGTCGCCTTATGACCACCAACACTGAAGGAGATAATCAAAAAAAAAACCGTATTCTATTTTTTCTCAGCTAGCTTTATGACCGCATCAATCAATTTTTCCATTGATTTCCTCGACTCAATCCGCTCCTCCTTGATCTCATTGAAGATTTTCTCCATGCTCTCAGCAATCAACCCATACTTCGCGTCAACCACATCAAAACGCTTAATAGTATCCTCATGAAATGATCTTAGATTAACGGACAGATCATTATGGATGTTATCCAGTTTCCCAGATAATACCTCAGTAGTCTTATCCTGCTTATCCAGCATCTGATTCTGCTTGCTCGATAGATCCCTGAATCCACCTCTTGCAACCTCAATCAACTCCTTTAGATGAACAACAGCACTATCCAGCCTTTCATCAGTCTCCTCTGGCTTCACAGCCTTCGTGAAACCAGAGTAAATTTTATCTACATCAACAAAGGATTCAACAGAGACATCAACAACATTAATCAATGCATTCCTGATATTGATTTCTTCCGTGAACTCTTTTATCACCCCCTCTTCCCCCTGCGCAATAATTCTAACGGACCCATCTTTAAGGTTCTCAATCAATCCCTTAATGCCGAGACTACTGGCAATCTCCATAACCTTGGCCCGATATCCAACCCTCTGGACGTCTCCTTTAACAATAATCTCCGCTGTTTTCATAATACAGTCATATATAGCCGTTATATCTATAAAATACTGTGTTCTTCAGCGCTGACAAAACATATCGTGAGCAGATTCCATGAAGGCTTTCAGCCTGTCAAATTCAAATCAGTACACCCCACCACTAAACCAGATATCCCTTGCATCAAGCACCTCTGTTTTGGTGACTCCGTCACTGGCCTTCCATCTATCAATGAATGCCATCAGCTCGGGTATGTTGATTAATCCATCATCGTTGAGGTCCGCCTTATGCCCGTCTACTGAGACTGTTATTGGATAACCCTCACTCACGGTTCTGTTTTCATCAACCACAAAAAGATGCGCTGTGCCGTTTGGGAAAGAGCCTTGGTTGACAGTGAAGGTTATTGAATCATTCGACCATGCTATCGGGATCTGGATTTCACAATGCCTTCTTCTGGATTCATTTTAGGTACTCTCATCACATAACTCAACCCGGGCCCAGGTATTATCCACAAAGACATCGTCAAAGTATGTATACCAGTCAACGTTTACTGTATGATTATTTTGCCAGTCAGTAGCCCAGTTAGCATCCTCTCTTCGGGGAGATGTTCCATCAGAGTCATAGTCGCAGTTATTATCCGCAAAATAATCCGCGTAATTCACATTCTGGTCAGGGTCATATTTTTCAATATCCGCGAAATCAGATAATACCCTATCCTGACCTTGAGCAACCCAATCTCTTATCGCAGTATTGTTGTTAAACCAGGGATCTCCTGTTGTATACCCCTCCAAGTGCCAGGTCATATAAATAAAGGTAACATTAGGGTACTCGTTTTCTAGATCCCTCATATTATCAAGATAATAGGTTTGTAGGTTAACATCATTAACCTGACCATACCACGACCACACTATAACATTAACGTCGCTGTGATCTGCTGTCCCTGCTCCAGGATCTAAACCATTAAGGTAGTTTCTTGTTTCATCATCCCACCCAACATAACCGCAATCATGATCCAACCATCCATCCCCGTAACTGGCACCTTCCTCTAAATCCAGCGCCCAGCCAGAACCGCCATTGTTCCATGCAAAAAGCTTTTGGGGATAACCTAAATTATTCATGAAAGCATTTAATCAGGTCATGCCAGAGGTTATTTGACTGCCATGGGAGGTGCGACCCTAACCTACATGAAAATCTAGCAACTGCGATGTGATTAACGACCAAACCTGCACTCACACTCCCACCTAAAAAAATCAAAATCCCAGAAACAACCAGCATCAAACTTCTTTGTTTCATTTTACGTTCGGAAGGTCGTCTAATACGGGACCCAGCTTCTTTCTCACATCCATTATATCGTTTCTTGTCTTCTTTATTCTAGCCATAGTATCCTCTATCTCCTCATTATAGGGTTCCCTGCGGTGTTTTTTCTCGAAGGCCAGCCGCGTCTCTAGCTCGAAGAGCCTGTTGAGCAGGGAGAGCTTCTCCCTGCCGTGCTTCCTTGATATCTTTCTTGACGCTTTTTTTCTCTTGAGGTAGTGGGGGGTTATATTATATTCCCCCAGGGTTATAAAACCATTCTCCAGCTCCGGGAGAAGCTCACGCCTTATAGAGCTTGACTCCTGTTCTAATACGATGAACATCACAAGTAGCAGTACTGTGACTCCAGCTAACACGAGAGAGAAATTCAGTATGATAAACAGGGGGCTTATGTATTGCATAAATAAGGCGCTTAGGTTGAAAAGGGAGTGCAGGCCTATTGCAGCAACCAGGGTCAGGGGGATTATGAAAGACCCCAGATGCCAGTCTCTTCTAAACCTGGTTGTTTTCACAAACCCCAGACCAGCACCTACTATGGCAGTGAAAACCCCATGCGCCATGGAGGTTATCATAATCCTAGATATTATGGTGAAAAGCCATGCAGCTGCTCCCGTCGAAAAATATACTGTGAAGAAGCTTAGCATATTCTCTGATGCGGAGAACCCGAAGCCAACTATTGCCCCATACACTATGCCGTCCGTGACATTGTCGAAGTCGTAGTAGAAAAACAACAGAAACAGTAAAAGCGCCTTAGACACCTCCTCGACGGCGGGAGCCAGGGTAAAGGATAAAATTGATATTGTCTCCTCTTCTGAGTGTATGAGCAGGGTGAGGGGTTGATTTATCAGTAACTCCAGAACCACTGCGATAACAAAGCTCCCCAGGGCGCCCCAGAGGAAAGCTAGCAGTATCATGGATATGGGCTCTCTCTCGTATCTCTCGAGCCACCAAACGAAGGCCGCATATAAAAGAAGAGGAGCGTATGCTGCTATTAGAGAGAGGAAGATTACTATAATATCAAAGAACCCCCTTTTTCATCCATTTTCTTCCTTTAGGTAGATTGTACGGCAGGGGTAGGGTATCTCAATATCCTCCTGGGCGAATCTCTTGTATACTGCGGTGTTTATGTCATCTACTGCCTTCAACCTGTCCTTGAAGGAGTTAACCCAAAAGATGAGGAGGAAGTTTATGGAGGAGTCAGCGAACTCTCTGAAGTATACCACAGGCTTGGGTTCGTTCATCACGTAATCTGATTTTGTGGCGACCTCCAGTATTATCTCCTTCACCTTCGAGGGGTTTGAACCGTAGGCCACCCCGAAGGTCACCCGCACCTTTATCTGCATGTTGGGAAGGGAGTAGTTTGTCACGTCCTTTGACACAATCTCGGAGTTGGGTATTATGACGTATGTGTGGTCGAGGGTTTCTATTTTAGTGCTCCTCAACCCTATATCCACCACAGCCCCCAGGTTGTCTCCTGATTTTATCCGGTCACCTTTCGCAAACGGCCTGTCCAATAGTATGAAGAACCCGGCCAGGAGGTTGGATATTGTGTCCTTTGATGCGAATCCTATAGCGAATCCGGCGATTCCGAGACCGGCTATCATGGGGGTTATTTCTATGCCATATAGGTCTAGTATAATCATGAGTCCCATGACATATACGATGAAACGCACCAGCTTGGAGAGGAAGGGTATTGCTTCATCGTCTATGCTGGTTTCCGTCTGCTTAGCCAGGCGTTTCCCAAAGTCGTTCAGGATAACCACGATTATATCTGCCATAGCCAGGGATACGACAATAACAAGAAGGGTTGTTATGATCTGGAATATAACGTCTGTTGGCTTGAAGAATATGGTTAATGCTATCTGGAATCCCAGCAGGAGTATTATGTAATATATTGGTTTGTGTATGGATGCTAATATCTTATCGTCCAGCTCTGATTTAGTCATGGACACTAGTCTCTGGATGTATCGGTCTAGCAGGTAGTTTACTACCCTGGCCGTAAGAATCGAGGCCAGTATTACCAGGATAAAGAGTATGATGTTGTTTTCCAGGGAGCTTCCTCCAAGAGAAAATTGTGTCATAAAATCATCCAAGAACGTGTTGATTGGAGTTTCCGTGAGGTTTCCTGTCTGGTTTGCCATGTTAATCTATAGGCAGGATTGAAATAAATCATAACATCCATGATTTTTTCATGGATTCTATGAGAGACATTCATGCATTGTTTGTGTTTCTGTTGTGATTGTTCATGGGATGAATCATGATTTCTGTCTCAAAAACCCAACAATATTTATATAAGTCATGACTAAATCATAATACTCATGAACTTACGAGTTGGTATCATACACAATGAAAGACCCGCTGACAGAATACGAAAAGGAATTCGAGGAACTCGTCGGAGACACACTACATGAGCCATATGAAACACTCGACCCCCTAACTGTCGGTAGAATGCTCTTCGCCCTCGCAGAAGAGAGGAAAAGCACAAACCTGGTGATGAAGAGCATCAACGGGAAATTCGACCACATCACAAACAGATTCGATAAATTCGAATCCCTCATAATAAAGCTGGACACGATATCAAAACAACTGAATGAACTGAACGAGAAGCTTGAGTCACAGGACATAGACCCTAAAACAATAATGAACATATCAGAGCGGGACGAGGAAATCCTTGATTTCGTGAAGAAACATGCTAGGGTGTGCGCTGACGACATACAAAAGGAGTTCAAATACAGAGGAAGAAACGCTGCAAGCGCCCGACTAAGCAAATTATTCGGCAGAAGCATACTGGAGAAAGAATACGTAGGAAGGAAAGTGTTTTATAAACTAAAGTCCTGACATTCAGCCAACCACCCCACCCACAACCCTGCCAAAAAAGGTTGTGGGTGGTTTACTCTTATTTTAAACAAAATGTTTTTCGAAGAACTTATTGTCTCAGCAAACCTTATAGAGATCATTGCGGGAGCAATCATATTCTATATAATCCCCTACCTTCTCTTAATGCTCTTAATTGACTATCAGAAAGAAAAAAAAGGCTCCGTCTACACCTACGCGCCGGTTATATCGTTCATCACCCTGATCATTATACACGTCATCTGGGCTATATTAACAGCCACCTTGGTAAACGAGTTCATGAGAAGGATGCAGTTAACCATAACAGTTTTACCTTTATGCTGGATTATCTCGGAATTAATCAGGCACAAGAAATTCAATAAATCGATAATACAGTCCCTAGAGTAGCTGGCGGATAAACCATTCTTTATCGAACTCCCTTAGGTCATCATATCCCTGGCCTATTCCGACGAATATCACAGGCTTCCTTATCTCAGCTATTATGGATATGGCAGAACCGCCTTTCGCGTCAGCGTCCATTTTGGTCAGTATAACAGCATCTATCCCAACAGCGTTATGAAATCGCCTGGCCTGGTCTACAGCATCATTCCCGGTCAGGGAGTCCCCTACAAAAACCCTGAGGTCTGGGTTGTTAACCCTGCAGATTTTCTTTAACTCATTCATCAGGTTGACATTCGTCTGCATCCTGCCTGCGGTGTCAGCCAGGACCACGTCGATTTTTTTCGCCCTGGCATGCTCCACAGCATCATAGAAGACGGCGGCGGCGTCAGCGCCCTTCTGGTGCTTGATAACCTTCAGCCCAAGATTGCTGGCATGTTTCTCTATCTGCTCTATTGCCCCGGCCCTGAAGGTGTCTCCCGCAGCCAAAACCACCGAGAGATTGTTCTCCATCAGATAATGAGCTACCTTAGCAATGGTCGTGGTCTTCCCGGTGCCGTTAACCCCCAGGAACATGATCTTGTAGGGTTTCTCCGAGTTCCTGATATCCTGCAGCAGGTGAACCTCTTTTTCAGGGGTTAATGCATCAGCCAGAACCTCTCTTATGGAGTTCCTCACATGCTTTTCCAGATTGTTTTTTTCTACATCCCCTTCAAGAATCTTAATCTTCAGGGATTCCGTTATGTGGTCGGCGGTTTCAACGGCCACGTCGCTTTGTATCAAACCGATATGTAGTTCCCATAGAATATCCTCAACATCTTTCTCAGTAAGCCTTACCCAGGAGGACACGATACCCTTGATGCGGGTGCTCGTAGAAAGCCTGATCCCTTTTTCCTCCCCAGCTGCAGCCTTGGCTCCGGTTTTTCCTACAAAAGAATCCAGTTTGTTTTTGAGGGACTGGAACATTTTATTCCCTTTGAGCACATCACTCACCGGACCGCTCTTGAATCTGCTTTACCAGCATCTCGTATCTCTGGTTGAGTTTGTTATTCTTCTCTGCTATGCTGTCGCTGATTTCCTGCAGTTTCCTGCCATCCTCTGTAATCTTTATTCTCCTATCATGGATCACTTTCTTAGCCTCATCAAAGGATTCCTCCATTGATACATTAGCTCCTATCCCAAGCACGAGCTTTTTGTTTTCCTTTAATTCCGCCCGTACATAGGATCCTGAGCCCAGGGGGACTAGTAGTTCATCCCCTACCTCTGCCTTGCTCACCTGTTCTATGGCCTCAATGGTCTGTCCCATCTCCAGACGGGCTTCCTCGAGGATGGTTCTCTGCGAGGCTATGGTCTCCAGCTGTCTCTTGTAGCTCTCGGCCTCAACCATCACCCTCTGCAGCTCCTCACGCAAGTCTTTGTTCATTTTTCAATAATCTCGTGTTTTTCACCCCTACCTACTATCACCCGCTCAGGTCTCCTCCTTGAGAAGATGCCGTTCTCTAAAACCCCGGGTATGGAGTTTATCCGGTCCTCAAGCGATAACGGATCATCTATATAAAACTTGGTATCAAAGATTAAATTACCGTTGTCTGTCTCAAAGCTTCCCCTTAACCTTGGATCCCCCCCGATCCGGTGAAGCTGGTTGGCTACCAGGCGTTTACCGAAGCCCAGGAACTCAACCGCGACGGGAAATCCACCTATCTTTTCCACCATCTTGCTTTCATCAACCACCACGATAAACTTCTTGGATGCTGAAGCGATAATCTTCTCCCTGGTATGCGCCCCACCACCACCCTTTATCAGATTGAAGTCTTCATCCACTTCATCTGCGCCGTCAATGCATAAATCAATATCAGAGTACTCCTTAAGAGATGATAGTTTTATTCCTAGAGATGACGCTAGTTCCTCTGTTGACTTGGAGGTTGGTAAGGCAACAACATCCAATCCCTCCTCTTTTATCCTCTTGGCTATAGCTTCAAGAGCGTATTTTACAGTCGATCCGGTGCCTAATCCCAGGACCATCCCGTCCTCCACAAACAATGCGCTTGCCTCCCCGGCAGTCTTCTTTGATTCCTCGTTCATTTTAGCGACTTCAAAACAGATAACTCCTTTAGTATATATCCTCCAGTGCCGTTGTTTTTCCTCACGCCCTTATCTCTTTCCAGCCGGGAGATTATGGAAATCAGGATTGAGGCCTGAGGCCGAAGATCATCCCTGCTGGTGTTATCCCAAAGGTGGAGTTTGGTTTCAATAAATCCTCTCCGGTCCAGGAGGCCACCTATCTCCCTCAGGTAGAGTGAATTAAACCGGGTTTTCATAAATCTCCTGTCTTCCCGGATGTCAGTCCATATGTCATCCAAATCAATCATTTTTCACACAAACCTCGGTCTCGTAGAAAGTTTCCTGGATAACGGGAGGGGCTTGAATGGCTCATCTCCGATCTCCCCCCTAACTTCATTTATCAGCTCGTCCAGGGACTGTTCCACCTGCTCGTTTCTCTCCCTCACCCGTATAGTGTATTTACCTGACTCAGCCTCCTTCGCCCCTAGGACGATAATCAGGGGAATCCACTCCTTCTCAGCTTCCCTGATTTTTTTGCCAACGCTCTCGTTTCTGTCGTCTATGTCAACCCTCAGGTTGTTTTTCTCAAGCCTATCAGCCAGGTCGTTCGCCAAATCCATGAACTCGTCGGATAGGGGGAGAAGCCTTACCTGTGTTGGTGAAAGCCACAGGGGTAGCATGGGTTTCTTTCCTTTCCTGCTGTCCAGGTAGGCTTTTTCCAGCAGCGCGTAAACGTCCCTGTCTATGCTCCCCGAAAGAGAAGCGTGCAGCATGAGGGGGTGTCTTTTCTTTCCCTCCTCGTCTGTGTAGCTTATATCAAATCTCTCGGTGTTTTCGATGTCTATCTGCACGGTAGATAGTGCTGATGCCTTACCCAAGGCATCCACTATATTGAATTCGAATTTCATCACGAAATAAAAGGGTCGCTCATCCCATAACTCCACAAGAGCGGGTTTGCCCACCGCCTTCACCAGCTCATCTGCGAAATCCTTGTTTTCCTCATAGAAGTCCCTCACAAACCTGATGCCAACCTCGTAATCCAGGCCAAGGGATTCCATCCACTCAAGAGAGAGCTTGTATTGGACCAGGAACTCCTTTTTGGCCTGCTTCATGTCCATCACCAGGGTGTGCATGTCCGGCATAGTGAAGGCCCTAAGCCTCCTGAGCCCGGCCAGCTCCCCTCTTTGCTCATGGCGGAAGCTGTAGTGGGATAACTCGTAGAGTTTAAGCGGGAGGTTTTTGTAGGAGATGACCATGTCCTTCTTTATTAGGTATTGCCCGAAGCATGCGGCGAACCGCAGGAAATACTCCCTGTCCCCTGATTTCAGGCGATATTGTCTTGCAGGGAACCTGTCGAGGTACTTGGATAGCTGTGGATGGCTTATGTCATACATTATTGGAGTCTCCACCTGCATACCCCCATAATCTGAGACCATGGAGGATACCTTCTCCTCCAGAAGCCTTTTTATCAGGGAGCCCTTCGGATACCACCTCAGGTTGCCAGGGTCACTTCCCGGCTCATAATCCGCTATCTCGTGCTCCCGCATGTATTTCACGTGAGGAGGTTCCAGTTCAACCGCTCTGGTGCCTGAAATCTCGTAGTCCGTGAATTTCTTCAGGTTCTTGTGTTCCCTGAAGTTAAAATCATCCACCTTCACCAGGTTGCCGTCCAGATCAAGGATGTACCAGTAGGATTTTAGTTTCTCTTCAGCCGCCAAGGCCTTCGATTCCTTATCCTCCCTCTCATCCTCTGGCAGTATAGTCCTTGACAGCTCTGATAGGGGATGTCCCTTGCATCTTAACTCGAAGCTTTTATACCAGCCGAATGGAGCCTTAACTACCTTGTAGTCCTTATGCAGCTCCCCGTATGTTCCGTCGATTATTTTTTTTGCAACAGCGGGTGAGCTGAGGTTGCTGGATAAATGAGCGTAGGGGTATAATACGATAGATTCCGCGTTCACCTTCTGGTATAAACTCTTCACCTCAGAAACCAGTTGCTTGATAACAGATTCCGGGTTTCTCTCATCAGGTTTCTCTGAGGCGATGAAGACCACAAGGACGTTATCTGCTTCGCCCTTTTTTTCCTCAATCTCCTCCGCCGTCTTCAGGGCCTTTTTCCTGGCCTCAAACCTCAGATAATCAGAGTGTATAAGAAGAGTGCGCATAAGATAAGAATTAGAATAGGGAAATAAATGTAATATATTCTTTTTTTGTTTCAAATCTAATTAGATTAGATATGAAAGATATCGAATTGCCCATGAGGGTCATTGTAGGAGATGGGGCGATTGATAAAACAAAAAGCTTGTTCACGGAACTTGGGCTTAAAGGGAAATCTTTGGTTTTATCAGATGGGAACACCTACCAGGTGGCTGGCGAAAAAATAGCAGCAGATTTAGGCTCCGAATCCCTGGTGTTGGGGGATTCAATGGGTGAGGGTATCGAATCAGCTATCAGGGAGATTAAGAAGACGGGCATTGATTTCGTTGTCGGTGTTGGTGGGGGCTCCGTTATTGACTCAGCTAAGGTGTGCGCTTTTAAGACAGGAATTCCGTACGCCTCCATACCCACCTCAGCAGCCCATGACGGGATCACTTCACCTCAGGCGAGCATACCAGGTGACAAACCTGTTTCTATGAGGGTTCACAGTCCACTGGCTATTATAGCAGACACTGAGGTGATAAGGAAGGCCCCCTACAGGCTGCTGGCCTCCGGCTGCGCTGACTCCGTATCCAACTACACTGCCGTGCTTGACTGGGAGCTGGCTAAAAAAGAGATAGGTGAGTACTATGGAGACTATGCTGCTTCCCTGTCCATGATGAGCGCTAAGATTGTGATGAAGAACGCCAGGAAGATAAGGGATGATGTCAGCATTCTGGTGGAGGCCCTCATAAGCTCGGGTGTTGCTATGGGGATAGCGGGCTCCTCCAGACCTTGTTCGGGAGCTGAGCACCAGTTCAGCCACGCTATGGATTTA
This sequence comes from Candidatus Altarchaeales archaeon ex4484_2, assembly GCA_002254565.1. Lineage (GTDB taxonomy): Archaea > Altiarchaeota > Altiarchaeia > IMC4 > QMZM01 > EX4484-2. The sequence goes on from NJEG01000004.1 coordinate 33,209, forward strand.
TTGTGCCCGGGCAGTTCACTGCACGGTGAACAATGTGGCGTTGGCACTATAATGATGGCATACCTGCATGGTTCCGACTGGGAAAAAATCAGGGATGTTCTGCAGGTGATTGGAGCCCCAACAACAGCAAAGGATTTAGGCGTGGATGATAAATGTATTATCGAGGCCTTGATGAAAGCGCATGAGATAAGAGACAGGTACAGTATATTAAGGGATGGCCTCTCCAGGATGGAAGCAATGGATTTAGCTGAAAAAACAAGGGTTATCTGATTGAGAATGTCTGTTATTGATAGAATGCTGGAGGATAAAAAAAAGTTGCATTTCACCTTGATTGATCCGGAGAACCAGTCTCCTGTGGAAGCAACCGAGTTAGCAGGAAGGTGTCAGGACATGGGCACCGATGCTATAATGGTAGGGGGCTCCACGGTAAAAGGGGGAGTTATGGATGAGATCACAAGACTCATTAAAAAAGCAGTTACTGTTCCAGTCATAATATTCCCCAACAATGCGGAGGCTATCACAGCATACGCAGACTACATTTTCTTCATGAGCCTTTTGAACTCCAGGAAAAGCGACTACCTCATAGGGGAGCAGGTTAGGGGAGCCAGGAAGGTGGAGATGTACGGAATAGAGCCCATATCCCTGGGTTATATTGTTGTCAGCACGGGCAAAAAGAAAACAACCGTTGAGGAGGTAGCAGACCTCTACAGGATAGAACCCAATGACGTGGAGAAGGTCATCGATTACGCTCTGGCAGCCCAGTATATGGGCATGGAGTGTGTATACCTTGAGGCGGGCTCGGGAGCAAGCAAGCCCGTGCCTGGGGAGATGATAGAGAAGGTGAAGAGAAGAATTGATATACCCCTGATTATTGGCGGGGGAATAAGGGATGGTGAGACCGCTAAGAATTTAGCTGATGCAGGAGCGGATGTTATTGTCACAGGCACCGCAGCTGAAGAAAATCTGGAAATGGTCAAGGAAATCATTGGAGGGATACATATGAGCCAGCTCACACCCTTCATAGGGAAGTGAACATTGAGAGGCTGGTTTGTTTCTCTGTCTCGTCGCATAGGTGGGAGTATCCGCAGTATCTCCTCCTGCCGGGGTTACATATACAACCGGTTGCTTTCAAGCCATCCCTTCGCCGGAAGAGTGTTTCCTTAACGTGACCGAATCTTTTTGTTATATCATCAAGGTCGGCGTCTATTTTACAGTACAGGGGCTCCTCTTCCAGAAAGGGTTTGTTGAATAATACCGGCATAGTGAACCCACCATTGTAATGGTTGTCTTCCAGGTGTTTCTCGCTTTTTATGGTGAGGTTCTCGACGGCATGTTCCAGCTGTGAGACATACTCTGCCGCTGTTGTTTTTGCCGGCTGAAGGTTTCTCTTTCGCAGCTCAAGATAGCAGTTGATTGATATCTTATCCTGTGGGAGGCTTTCATCCACCCGGAGGGTGTACTCCAGTATATCCTCTATGATTCTTTTTTGCACGTGGAGCTGGTAGACGTCTCCGGCAAAAATGTAGGGAGTACCGTCTTCGCTGATTCTCCTCATCCGGGTCTTCCTCTCTATTATATCAATCGTGAGGCATCCGTTGTTGTGGAAGAACAATACATCAGGGTAGCCCCATATCCTCTCGGTGGGTGAGAAATAGGGCAGCTCCGTTAACACGGTGCTTTTGTCGAGTACGCTGGTGTTATGTAGGGAGTCTAATATCCAGTATATGTTGTAGACCGCTGCCTGGGAGGGTTCAACATCCCTTTTCTCGGTGACATCCAGCTTCTCGTGTATCTGGGATCCTGTCACACCTTCAGGTGTCTTGATTTTCTTCTCCCTGAGACCCTTGGATAGATAGTAGAGGTATGCCGGGCAGTACATGCTGTTCTTGATTTTTGAGATAGAGTAGTAGTCCCAGACCCTCAGGTTCCTGAATCTCTCGCTGAGCTGTTTAACTAGATTCTGGCTTACAGGGAGGTCATCTGATTCCTGGAGGGGAGATTTCATGATTATATCATTTAGTGAACAATAAATGAAATACTTATTGCATGCTTGGGGGGGAAGATATTTATCGTTAATTGATTTCTCCGATGGCTTCGTTTGGGGGGGTGTTTTCCTCCAGCATCCATGAATCGCTTCCTTGCTCGGAGAATAGGGCTCTGATGATTTTGTTGTTCTCTGGTTGTATGTCTACGTCTTTCAGCGGGGTCTTGAGTTCGATGAAGTTGAGGTTGTATGCTATGGAGTCTGGTTGCTCGTAGGAGGGGGTGCATGTATCGAAGTCCATCGTCAGCGAGTCTGTGGATTCATCATATTTTGATGTGTAGTAGCTGATGAAGTATTCTAGCTTGGTTCCCTCGGGAAGGTCTGTGAGGTATCCGTTTCCGGACACATGCAGTCTTCCTCCATCTGCCTGAACCCCTGACCAGATGTCTATCATACTATCGAATCCTGTGGTTTTCGAGGGGTAGGCTTCTCCGCCGGAATCTCTGTTGTTGTCTGTATCCAGGTAGATTGTGCCGATGATCTTTGATTTCTCTTTGTTGGCTTGGAAGTAGTAGTCCAGGTTTTCGGCGAATTCTATATGGATGAATAAATTTTCTTTGTCGACGGCGAATTTTATGTTTTTTACGTCGAACTCGTGGATGGTTTCTCCGGCATAATCGGTTGTCGCCACATCCCCTTCTGTGTCTTCAATAAAGACTGGAATGCTGAGCCAGTCGTCTGCTCTCCCGTCTATGTTGATTGTGTTGGTGGCGGGTATGTTTTTTGTTTCTTTTGTTGGGTTGGTGGTTTCGGTGGTTGATACGGTGGTTTCGGTGGAGGTTGTTGCTGTGGTTGCCGGGGCCTCGGTTGTCGTAGCTTGAGTGGTTTGCGGGGTATTCGCTTGTCTTTCAGTGCATCCGGTTAACAGGATCAGGGTTATTAGGGTGGCGGCCGCTAAAGCGGGAACTATATTTTTTTCCATTATGTATTTCCTCTAATAATTTGTGTTTTATTCAGGTGGTTTCTTTGTTCAGTATTTTTGTTTATTTATTTGTTTCATTTATCCGGGCACTCACCCTCTGGGAAATAGCTGCAGAATTCATCCCTGAGTCTTAAATCCCTCCAGCCCCATCCTGAATCACAGGTGCTCCCGACCATTATTAATCCGTTGGACATCTTGTATAGGTCTATTCTCCATTCACTGTTTTCTTTGGTGAAAAATATGGGGTTCTCGATTTTATGGCTGTATGGGGTGAGGTAGAGTACGGCGGTATCCTGTTTTGTGTGTATTTCAAAGTCTCTTCCCGCATAGCATTTTACTTCATCTGCCATGTTGGAGCAGGTGTAGTGCACTATCTCTTTCGATTTCTCGGTGATTATGGACTTGGATAGATTTATGTCACAGTTTTTTCCTGCATTAAGGTAGGTGTTAAACAGATTTATTATTTTTTCTTTTTCGTTTGTTGTTGAACCTGTAAATCTCGTATCTACACATTTGTTGCTCCGGCATTTAATGTCTTCCTGCTCGGGGGGATGTGGGCATGAATATAGGCAGATAAGGCATTTATTTTGATATTCCTGTATCTTTTCCTCAACTGCAGATAAAGCCTCTCCATCATTAAATAGTTTACTTCTAACCAGATAGCATCCGAAGGGACATACTAGTGGGGTGGATTCATCCAGAACACAATCACTGTCAGATTCGCAGTATTTGATTTCTTCAATTAATTCATTGATTTCTTCTTCTAATTTATTGCATCTGGTTGTTTCAACGCAGGTGTTGTTTACACAGAGGCAATCAGGAGCGATATGTTCTTTAGCCATTAAACATTCATCTGCACATTCTTTTATTTCAGCATCTTTGTTGACGCAATGGTATTGGCAGTCGCACTGCGAAAAATGGGCTACGCAGTCGCTGTCTTTTTCACAGTCACCGGCTTTAGGTGGATTGTTTTTTATCGTGAATTCGTTGGAGTGGGATTTCAGCCATTCTTCATATAGGCCATCTTGTATTGCCCAGTACACCTTGAACCTGTATCTTCCATCCGGAATCTTCCGGCAGTCATCTCCCACCTGATTCCAGATGTATTCCCGAGTCTCGCCGGGGGAAAGACGAGTCTGGGCTTTTTTACAGAAAGCGCTGCAGGGGCAATCTATGTCATCATCTATTTCCTTCCACAGTAATTCATTGTAATGTTCAAGCCTGATTACATGGAATTCTATTTTCTCGTCTAAATTGTTTCTAACAATCAGAGTAATGTTCTCCCCCCTATTGTATTCTGTTTTGTCTGTGGCGATTGTTGTCTTATCCTGTTTTCTGTGGTTTAATTCTGTGCTGCATATTCCGTTCCTGCAGGAGCAGTTTGTCGGCAGCAGGCATTTGAGGTGGGTGGCGCATATCCCTTCAGCAAGCCGGAGTTCATCTGATCCTTTCTTGTTAAGGCATTCTCCGCAACCGGTGGGGAGGCAGTCGTAGTCTGCGGAGCAGGACCTGTATTCCGTGCTTGAGTTATCTGCTAGTTCATCGAATATGGTGGTGCAGTAGGTAGACTGAAGCAGAAACCATCCGCCAACCAGGAGAAGGGTTAATGTGATGCAGATGATTGCTGCCCCGATAAAGATTTTTGTTTTCAGGTTCATTTTTTACTTGAACATATGTCTTTATTTT
>NJEG01000019.1 GCA_002254565.1 Candidatus Altarchaeales archaeon ex4484_2
TATTTTTTGAGTAACTTCACGTTCTTCAGCTTCCCTGACAACACTTTTCTTCGCAGATAAAGTGTCAAATTAACCAGGAGATTCGCGAGGAAAGACACGAAAAAAATCACTCAGCTAAACAAATACAAAAATTACAAAAGAAAGGGCTCGCCGAGGTTGGGATTTGAACCCAAGTTCCCCAGAGGAGAACAAGCTTTCCAGGCTTGCGCGTTAGTCCAGGCTCTGCCACCTCGGCATATGTTCATTATTTGGATTTCTTCTTTTTAATTCCTCTCGTTTCCCCCCTCCTCACCCTCCCATACTCCCAGTAGGAGTATATTATGAGATACGCGGAGGTTGATATTACTGGCGCAACCATAAAGAATACCGCATACTCCTCAAACAATATGCCAAGGAAAGCAATCAGCCCACATATCTTAAACAATCTCGCACCTTTCCTGTGCGTCTTATCCCACACCACATCACTGCTCAACGTCCACGGAGTCCGGATGCCTACGAACCAGTTCCTCTTAGCGTTCCCGACAACAATCCCCATATAATAAAGAAGCACCCCTATCGCAGGCGATAAAGCCTTATTCATGCTGTATCTATAGCCCAGGCTCCAAGCAATCGTTAAAACATAAATGTAGAACAAAAAAGACATGATCAACACAACAAGCAGGTCATAGTATCGCCTGAAGTTCTCAATGTTCTCCCTCAATGGATCAATCCTGGGAATTAAAATAAACAAAACAAGTAAAGGCACCGAGATTACGGGAAGCAGGAAAACACCCCAGAATTTAGGCATGTATCCGTCAACCTCCCCGGTAGCATTCCAGTGAGACGCCACCTCCTCAGGCATCAGGGGATAAATGCCGGCTCCGATAATGAATGACGCAATAATCAAACCCAACACAATAAGCTCGCTTCTTCTCATCATCTATTTACCTCCCCTTCAGCCGCTTTTTTAACGCGGCAACCATGAACGGCAAAGCCACTGTAGCATCAGAGTCTATCGTCACAAAACGGGCGTCCCCCTTAAGCTTACCCCAGCTTATCGCCTCCCTCATCCTCGCCCCTGATAGGCTGCCGTCGAATTCAGCGGCTGTTGTCACATAAACGCTGTAGTCCAAGCCGTCCCTGAACTGATTCCACCAGATGGTGTGGTGTTTCGAGATGCCTCCCCCGACCATGAAGGCTCCCGCCTTCTCTGAACCGAAGACCAAATCCGACAGCTTCTGCTCGTCAAGGAACAGGTTAATCTTCAGGTCCCTGCGGGTCTGCCAGTAAAACCATAGCTGTGAGCCGACCGCCCCATCAAAGAATCCCGGGATGAAAACAGGTATGTCATTTTTATATGCCCAATAGGTTAATGAATTCTCCCTGTTCTCTTCCTTCTCCAAGCATTCACCCAGCTTCCAGACCAGCTCATGGCCGGAGATCTCCTTACGTTCCCGGAATATTTCACCGAACATAGGTTGAAGCCTGTCCTCTAAGACTATGCCGTAGCTTTCGTTGGGTATGAGGATGTTACCTAAACGATTTATTTGTTTCCTGTGCAGCTCCCGATCGTCTAACTCAAAGCTGCCGTGATAGTAGTTCTTCCAGAGCCGGGCCAAGTCATGGTCAAGGGAGCCTGTGGTGGTCACAACCACATCAAACAGTTTCTCTTTCACCAGATCCCTCAGAACACCACGCAATCCTGTGGCCATAACACACGCTGGAAAAGACAGGAACCTAAGGCATTCCTCATCACCACACATTTTCTCCAGAATGTCCACCCCCACAGAAAATTTTTTGGCTGTGAAACCCCCTGAAGCTTTCATCTCTTTAATGATGTCATCCACCTCTGTGAGGTTCGAGTCTATGTCCTCAACTTCTTCCATAGCTAACTATTGGAGGCATAATTTAACTATCGAATCAATAATCTACTTTATGGATTCGCGCTTGAGGGATGTTTTGGCATTCTCCGTTGGCTTGTTAGTTCTCGCCTACATTATATGGGCCCTGGGTCCTGGCAAGATAATCGAGTCCGTGGCCAAGACAAAGATTGAGTTGTTTCTCCTGGCCGGGTTATTCTATCTAGTCAACGAGTTCATAGCCTCCCTTACCCTGAAGATTTCCATGGGCGGTTCCCTGTGGGGTATCTGGATGACCCACATGAGGGGTATGCTCTATAGTAACGCAACCCCTGGAAGGGTGGGATATTACTACACGGCTTTCTCCATCTCCAAGAGAACAAATAAATCAACCTCAGGTAACATAGGCCTTGTTACCCTGATTCAGGGTGTGAATTTCACCATAAAGGTCTTCCTCTGCCTCGCCGCATTAATATATTTCTCTACTCCCCTAGCCTCACATGGCTCTGTTAGCTATTTCTTGATTGTTTCCCTGGTCCCTGTTTTTATCGTGGCAGTAATAGGTTTAGCGCTTTATACTGACGTATTGAACAAGGTTATGGGGCGGATTTCCCTGCTGAGCAGGTTTCTGGTTAACGTGGAGTTGATGCAGAAGGCATCGAAGGAGATAGAACTGAAAACCCTGGCTGACATTGTTTTTCTAGCTCTTCTCTCATGGATTTTAATGAGTGCTCAATGGTATTTCATAGCCCACTCCCTTGGGGCTGGTATCGACTTCGTCACCGCCTTATTGCTGCAGCCTCTATTGACTACTGTGATGTTCATTCCCTTATCACCTGCTGGTCTCGGGTTTACCGAGGGGGGGGGTGCAGTCCTCTTCAGCATCCTAGGTTTAGGTGAGGCCTCCGGCGTAACCTTCATACTGCTGGTGAGGTTCAACTCCATACTGGTTGATTCCTTGGGGCTGGTGGATAAGATACGATTAAACAAGAACGCCCCGTAGGTCATAGAATGTGGCATCATCCACCCTCACATTCACGAACTTCCCAAGAACATCCCTGCTGGTTTTAAGTATCACTGGCTTGTAGGATTGGTTTCTGCCCACAAGAGAGTTATACCTGCCTTTCTCGGAAACAAGAACCCTACCCTCCCAACCAATCAATTCCCTGTTCTTCTCCAGAGCGTATTCCCTGAATATCCTACTAATAACCCTGGACCTGTCTTTTGTTATTCTCGTAGGATGTTGCTTCATTTCTTCCGCCCGCGTCCCGGGTCTGAGCCAGAACCGGGATATGTTCAAAACCTCCGGCTTAACCTCTTCTATTAAATCAACCGTGTTCTGGAACGCCTTATCATCCTCGCCAGGAAACCCTAGTATAACATCGGTGGACAAGCTCAGGTCATTAACTTCCTCCCTGAATCTTTCAACCACCTCCCTGAATTCATCCACCCTGTAGCGCCGGTTCATTGCCTTAAGGACCCCGTTGTCTCCTGACTGGACTGGGAGGTGCAGGAACCCGTATATCTTACCACTCCGGTAGCATTCAACTAGATCATCCAGCATCTTTATAGCGTGCTGGGGGTTCATCATACCAACCCTTATCCTGTATGTTCCCTTAATCTTTGTTATCTCATTCAGCAGTTCAGGCAGTGAAAAGCCTGAATCAAGACCGTAGGCGCCCGTATCCTGTGCAGTAATCCACAGCTCCCTCACCCCCGCCCTGAGGGAGTTCTCAACCCTTTCCAGTATATCCTCCATGGGGCGGGATTGAAGACTTCCCCTGGCTTTTCTGGTGATGCAGTAACTGCAGTCCCCAGCACAACCGGATGCTATGGGTATGATCTCCACCAGCTTATTCAATCTCCTCTTGGGCAAACCCAGTATGTTTCCCTGTCCGGATATCCTGATAAATCTCAACCCCCTGCGTGTTTCATCAACCGCTTCCACTATGTCCCTGATGTTAACTCCTATAAATGAGAAATCCCTGAATTCCTCCGTTATCTCAGGCTGCGCGGAAGGCATGCACCCGGAGACAACAACTCTTCTTTTTTCTTCCTCCAGCTCCCGGAGTCTCTTCAGTATCTTCCTCTCCGTTGGAGTCTTAACCGTGCAGGTGTTCACCACCCTGATGTATCCATTATCTACTATGCCATACCCTGAATCCTTAAGAAGCCCCGCCATATATTCTGTATCTGCCTTGTTTACCGCGCAACCGTATGTCTCGAAGCTGACCGTCTTCTGGTTCATGTTCCCTTATTATGTTTCCTTCTGCTGATGTACTGGTAGCCTAGAATTAGCAGGATGAATACCATGAAGACCATAGCGTATTCCGGGCTCAGGTTCAATAGTGGTTTATCCTCCTCGATTGTTGTTGTCGTGGAGGTTGAGGTGGTTGTTGAAAAGGTAGTCGGTTCCGCTGAGGTTGTCGTTGTTGTGGAGGTTGTTGTCGTTGAGGTGGTGGTTGATTCCGTTGAGGTTGTTGGAAATGTTGTTGTTGTGGCGGTTGTTGTTGTCTCACTCCCTACGCACGCACCCTCAATGCATTTACCTTTACCGCACTCTACAGTGGTTATCTTGCACATGCTGTTTACGCAGGAGTATTCAACTATCATATCCCCCAGACACAGGTCGGTGTAGCTCCCTGTCGAGTCCTTACAGATTCCCTTCTGGAGGGTGTTGTCTCCGTTATCTGTTTCCACGCAGCCCATAACATCACTTATTACTATCTCGGCATAAGACACGTCCGGTGACTGGTAGGCGTCAAGCACCTCTATCTCCATTCCCTCGAAGTAGATGGTGTTCCCAACGAATAGGGTCCTCTCTGTTTTTACATCATCCGGGTTTATGATTTCCAGGACCACCTTTTTGACCACACACCCCATGCTCCCATAGACTAGATGGTCTACCCTGAATCTATAGTTCCCAAGACCCCAGACATAGCCTTTATCAGTTACCGTAATCTTTCCCTCAGGTTCATCCACCGCTTCGCTGCCGTTCCTGATACTGAACTGGAGGTAATCCACTTCATCCCTCCTGTATCCCTTAATGAATCGTACTCCGAAGTCGTCTATTCTTATGGTCTTGTTCTCTTCCATCTTTTTCAGGTATATGCTGTCTCCAGGGGCCCAGACCGTTACCAACGCGGATTCTATCTCGCAGAAGGCGCCTGACTCTATCAGCGTATCAACCTTGAAGGAGTAGTTCCTGTATACTGCATCAAATGATTTGTTGTTAGCTATTAACTGCTGTGGCGTTGCTGTCACAGTTAATAAAAGCAATCCCACCAAAAGATTTATTCTCATATTTTTCATGTCCACACACCCTTGAATAACTCCAGAAACAGCATCCTGCATTCCTTTTGGTCTAGTGCATTTATTATTTTTGTGGTGTTGAATTCCTCCAACGCCTTTTTTATTTCTTCTTCCGGGGTGGTTTCTTTCCGGTTCACTACAGCGTGCAACTCCAGCTGGAGTTTTTCTTTAATCTCATTGTATAGCGTCAACTGCTCACTCAGCTGGCTGCTGGGTTCTATGATGAAAAGCACTTTGTCGGCGAGTTCTTTTATGGCCAGAATCGCCTGCTGTTCTGTTTTGTTTCTGTCCTCCATGGGTCTGTCCAATAGTCCGGGTGTGTCTATTATCTGGAATCTATTGTGTTTGATGAGGGTATATCCTATGAGTATTTCTGTGGTTGTGAACGGGTACCATGCTATCTTTATCTTGGAGCCTGTGAGGTTTCTGGTGAAGGTGCTTTTCCCCACATTAGGGTATCCTGCTACCACCAGCGTAGGTAATTCTTTTATTGTCGGGAATGTTTTGAGGATGTCTCGTATGTCTCTGAGCTCGTCCAGCGCCGGCGTTATCTTTTTTATTAATGCAGCTACTCGCCCCAGATACCGTGTGGATGCTTCGGTGTCCAGATTTCTCCTGTTTTCTTTGACCGCTTTCGTCTGGAGTTTCCTGGCTACATTGAGTGCGCCCTGTATCTGTCCCAGCTTCTGCTTGTATCTGTTTTTGTCTACTTTGAGGTTGAGGAGTTTCTGGTAGAATGCTGGCAGTTGATCGTAGCTTGGATACATCTTGATTATGCTCTGCAGCTCATGTTCTATGATACTGCCTACGGCATCTATGCGCACTAGCTCTGAGTTAAGGATGCGATCTGCCTTGGGCCCTCTCTTGGATCGGGCTGCCTTCGCCTTCCTCCGCCCTCTACCGAAGGCTTTATCAATTAATTCCTTTCCGGAGGGTACGTAGGGTAGGGCGAACATATAAATTAATTAGCATGCTTTAGTAATTAACTAACGATTATGGCTTTTTTCGTCTACATGCTCCGATGCTCGGATGGTTCACTGTATACCGGCTACACATCTGATCTAAGAAGGAGGCTGGAGGAGCACAAAAATGGCCGGGGCAGCAGGTATGTGAGAAGCAGGCTGCCTGTTTACCTGGTGCACGTTGAGGGTTTCACAAGGAGAAAGGATGCTATGAAACGAGAGCGCGAGATAAAAAAACTATCCAGGAAACAGAAGAAGAGGCTGGCTGGGAGCTGATTAAAGGGTGTTTTTTTCTAGTATCGTAGTATTAGTCTGGATTTGCATTTAGGGCACCTGCTCAGGAAGGATAGGTATTCAGTCCCTTGGGTTCGCCTCCATTTATATCCGCATCTCATAGGTTCACCTCAAATATGCTTTCTAGCATAATCCCTGTTTTTTATGCAGTTGCTGGATTGGATTATAATCCTGTTGGAATTAGATTTTAGATAAGATCATATTCCAACCCAAAGTTTTTTTGTCATCTTGTTCGCTTCATTAGTCTGGTATTGTTTGTTGTGATTTTTTCAAAGGTATCTCCTAGCGAATAGGTTGCTTATTTTGAGTATTATTTTGGAGGGTAGGCTGCGAGCTGCTTCTTTGGGTATTGGGAATTGGATTATTGTGTTGTTTGTTTTGATTATTGCAAAGCTGATTTCTTCGTATTTTTTCAGGTATAGGTCGTATTTTCTGTTGTTTTTTTCTAGTGCTGTGGTTACTTTCTCTAGTGTTTTTTTGTCTACTATGGTGCCGTGTTGGCATCCGATGGCGTCCCCGATTTCTTTGAGTGTTTCTATCTCGTGTTTCATGTATTCCTTTCTGTCAGGGTATTTGTTGAATGTTTGTTCGGATAGTATTAGTATTGGTTTTTCGATGAATATGAACCCTTTTAGTTTTTTATGTTCGAAGTTTTTGTATGGGCCGCATGTGGCTTTAAGGTCTTCTGCTGTTGATTCTACTTGCATCATTTTTTTTACTGGATAGGTTTTTCTCCCATAAATATGGTTTTCTTTGCTTTTATCCCCTGCAGTCTCTCACCCGAATCTCTTTCTTCTCTTCATCTATTTCGAGCTGCAGTCTCCGTCTCCCCCACCCTCCCGAATTTTTTAACCACATCCCTTGGTATTGTAATACACTAGCTGTATCCTCTGACTTTGTTCAGCTTCCGCACCCTCCTTCCATTAGATAAGGCTTCTAAAACCCCAACCATCCACCAAACCCCGGCCCACAACCCGATATTACTGTTTCTCTGGAATAGACACCATACTTACTGAGGGAATTTTCTAGATTTATTCTCAGAATACCAGTATTTCATGGAATGAAAACTCAAAAAGAGATAGAAGAAACGTTAAAGAAGTACAAGCCTTCACTCAGGGAAAGGTTTAAGGTAAAAAAGATGGGGGTTTTTGGCTCCTGCATTAGGGGTGAGCAGAAGGAAGGCAGTGATATAGATGTTCTTGTTGAGTTCGAGGAGCCAATAGGTCTTCTTGAATTCGTATCCCTAGAAAGAAACTTAAGCGAGATTATAGGTGAAAGGGTTGATCTAGTTATGAAGACTGCATTAAAGCCAAGGATTGGGAGGCATATCCTACAAGAGGTGCATTATATATGAAAAAACGAGAGTATGGAGACTATGTTGAGGATATCCTGGATTCTATAGACGCTATCGAGGAATTTGTTAAAGGAATGATTTTTGAGGATTTCAAGAAAGACAAGAAAACGGTTTTTGCTGTTGTGAGGGCGATTGAGATTATTGGCGAGGCAGCGAAGAATATCCCCAAAGCAGTCATGGAAAAACACCCCCAAATTCCTTGGAAAGATATGGCTGGGATGAGAGACAAGGTTATCCATGAGTATTTTGGAGTTGATAAACAGGTAGTATGGGAAACCGTTAAACACGACATCCCAGATCTTAAATCACTGATTAAGAAGATTCTTGATGAGTTAGGGGACTAGACTTCGATCACTAAAGCCCACAGCCACTTACCGGGCGCCACCTCTGGAAAAGTTCGCTGGGATCAGCACTAACAACTTCATATTACTGTTTCTCTGGAATGGACAACATACAACCACTTTTTTGGTAATTCACGTAAAAAACCTAATTCACGTAACTTTCTAGAGTATGTGTATTTTATTCAATGGAATCCCCTACCGCCTATGGCTGAACTGGTTTTCTCCTGCATTCTCCAGTTATATGAACGCTTTCGTAAGTATTATCTGCAGGATGTCGACGATTTGCGTATTATCCGACTCGCACCTGGGGTACAGGCACCGGATGAAACTACAGAGACTTAAAGACTACCGGAAAGCCTTCCTGGAAGCCGTAGAGAAAGCAAGGAAACAAAAACCGGGGCTGGTAATCTATCTCGGGGATCTATTCCATCACAAGAGACCTGATCCCATCAGCATGAAAACCGCCTACAACGCCCTAAAAAAAATAGCAGACGAAACGCCGGTTGTCCTCTGCATAGGCAACCACGACATAGAAGGCCACCTTGGGAGCAGCTACAGCCCGCTCTTCACCATACTCCACGACAACATCCACGTACTAACACACGAGAACCCGCACGTGGAACTAAAAATAGGAGGTGAAAAAATAGGCCTCCACGGGTTCCAGTACATGCGCGACAGAAAACAGGTGGAGGAGCAGCTTGAGATAATATCAGCGGAGGTGGGAGGCAACGATAAGGAAATACTGTGCATGCACCAGGCGATAGAGGGCTATCTGGAGCCGCATGAGGTCTCGTTGAAGTGTCTGCGGTCTATCGCCCCCAGATACGATCTGATACTCTCAGGGCACGTGCACAAGCACCAGGAGATAAGAGAGATATCGGATGTGACACCAACATACTACGCGGGGAGCACCGAAAGAATAAGCTTCAATGAGGCGGATAACAGGAACGGATTCCTCGTGTTCAGGGACCACAGATTCAGGGAGCCGGAGTTTGTTGAAGTCGAATCCTCTCCGATGAAAAAGATCAGGGAGGATTTAGGTAAAAAAAGTGTGGAAGAGGTTAATAGTTACATCGAGGGGTTGTTAACGAATAATGAAGGTAGCATCAAGTGCCTCCAGGTTAATCTCTCCGTTGAGCTTAAGGGGGAATACTTCAACCTCAGGCAGGACTGGAGCACTCAGTTCCAGGAGTACACGATACTGGACGTTAACGTGGTTCCGGATAGAAGCCTTGGGCTAGGGGATGGCTTCGAGAAAAAAGCCATCAATGAAGACCTCATAAAGGAGTACTTCAAGAAGACTGGGATGGAAGGACGGAAACAGCTTAAGGAGGTTTGCGTGAAACTATATCAGGAATACGGTAAACAATAAAAAAAAATGAAAAAAGAAATAGGTCCGGCTACGGTGGTGCACCCGCATCCCGTGTTTGTTGTCGGCTCATTCAATAAAGAAAAAAAGCCGAACATGATGGCTGTGTCTTGGGGGGGTATATGCTGCAGTGAGCCGCCTTGTGTGGCCGTATCCCTCCGGGAGGCGACCCAGTCATACCACAACATAATCCATTCTAAAGCATTCACGGTGAACATCCCTTCCACTGAATACGTCAGGGAAGTGGATTACGTGGGCATCGCCTCCGGAGCAGAGACAGACAAGTTCAGGGACACGGGACTGACCCCTGTGGAAAGTGAACTAGTGCATGCTCCCCTCGTGGAGGAGTTTCCCTACGCCCTTGAGTGTAAACTCCTGGAGACTGTGGAGATAGGCTTGCACACCCAGTTCATAGGAGAAATTCTGGGGGTTATCGCGGAAGAAAAAATCCTGGGAGACCACGGTAAACCGGATATAGAAAAAGTCAAGCCCCTGATATATGGCTCCTTCGGCAACAGAGGCTACTACGGCATCGGGGTAAGATTGGGTGATGCCTTCTCCATAGGAAAAGAATATATAACTGAATGATTAATTAATTACTTCCAAGAATGATAAATGCAGGAGATAAACTGGATGGGTTCCTTGGAGGGGGTTTGATTCCCAGGACACTGACCTGTGTATACGGTCCCCCAGCTTCCGGTAAAACAAACCTGGCCTTAATCGCAGCATCCAAGGTTGCCATGAACGATAAGACAGTTTTCGTGGACGCTGAGGGGGGATTCTCCATCGAGAGACTGAAGCAGATCTGCGGCGAAGACCTGGATACTGTCCTGGAGAATATTCTGGTGCTGGAGCCTCATGACTTCAACGAGCAGAGGGTGGCTGTCTCCAAGCTGGATGAGGTGGTCAGGAAGACAGAAACCAGGTTGGTTATTGTGGACTCTATTGGGGTGCTCTACCGCCTGGAGGAAAGAAGGGATACTAAGGAGCTGGGGCGGATGCTTGCGAAACTGATGGAGGTGGCGAGGAAAAACGATATACCCGTGCTCCTAACCAACCAGGTGTATACCGACATAGATACAGGAGTGATTGTGCCCGTCGGGGGCTCAATCATCAAGTACTGGTGCAAGGTTATTATAGAACTCGAGAGCAGGGAGGGATACAGGAGAGCGGTTCTCAGGAAACACAAGTTCCTGAAAGAGGGCAGGATCCTTGACTTTACTATAGCTGATGAGGGAATAATGATTAAATCAGGTGTTACCTATGGAAACCAAGAAGCCGAAGATTGTTGATAAGCCCTGGGGCCGGGAGATATGGATTATCGATGAAGATGAATATGCTGGAAAGATACTTGAAATCAACAAAGGAGATAGGACTTCGCTCCACTATCACGAGAAAAAGAAGGAGAGTATGTACGTTCTGGAGGGGAAGATGAGGGTTACGGATGATGGGGGGAACCAGTTTATGTTGGGTGAGGGCGAGAGCTTGACTATCTGCTGTAATGAAGCTCACTCCCTAGAAGCCCTTGAGGATTTAAGGATTATTGAGGTGAGTATGCCCTTTCTTGATGATGTTAAACGCGTAAAGGACTACTACGGAAGGATATAAAAGATGGTTACTATTGTTGTTGGAGGACACTTCGGGGATGAGGGCAAGGGTAAGATGGTCTCTTATCTCGCTGTGAAGGATGATGTTGATGTTGTTGCCAGGGCGGGTGTAGGGCCCAACGCGGGGCATACTGTATATCACAAGGGCAAAGAATACGGTCTTAGGATGATACCCTGCGGCTTCGTGAACGAGAAAGCCAGTCTCTTCATCGGTGCAGGGGTTCTCGTGGATACGCAACGTTTCCTGAAAGAGGTTGCCTTAACCGGCTCAGGGGATAGAATAAGGGTGGATGGGAGATGTGCTATCATCGAGGAGAAACACAAGAGAGAGGATTCATCCGATAAATATCTGAAGGACAAGGTCGGCACAACAGGAAGTGGCTGCGGTCCAGCTAATGCTGAACGAGCTCACAGGACCATAAAGCTGGCCAGGGAAATCCCTGAGATGGAGCCGTACCTGGCTGATGTTCCATTAGAGTTGAACACCGCACTAGATGACGGTAAAACGGTTCTACTGGAGGCCAGCCAGGGCTTTGGTTTGTCATTATTCTACGGGACTTATCCGTTCGTGACCTCAAAGGACACGACCTCCTCCATGGCAGCAGTTGATGTAGGCATCGGCCCCACAAGGGTGAAGGAGGTTATAGTCATCTACAAGGCCTATACAACAAGGGTGGGTGAGGGGCCTATGTCCTCTCTCATAACCGAGGAAAACATCGAAGACAATCCCCTGTGGCAGGAGGTCCTCAAGGATGCTGAAGACGAAGGCATTGACGGAGGGGACGTGAACGACATCCTGGCGAAGTACTTTAGGGAATGGGGTACTGTA
The DNA here is from genome assembly GCA_002254565.1 of Candidatus Altarchaeales archaeon ex4484_2. Lineage (GTDB taxonomy): Archaea > Altiarchaeota > Altiarchaeia > IMC4 > QMZM01 > EX4484-2. The sequence continues at coordinate 11,907 of NJEG01000019.1, forward strand.
ACCCAAAGAAAGAGACGGGTTGGGGCGTTCGACATTGAGCTGGCCAGGTACTCGTCCATGGTCAACGGCGCGACAGGTATATGCATCACATGCCTGGATAAAATATTTCCTGAATGCAGGAGTGTTACGGAATATGCTGGCTTATCGGATAGGGTTAAATCCTATGTCAGGGAGATTGAGGAGGGTGTTGGGGTAAATGCTGTTTTATTGTCCACCGGTCCGGAACTCGAGGATGTGGTGGATTTAAGAAAGGATTAAATAAATCATTTCCCAAAAAAATAATACTATGCGCGTTTCTATAATCGGTGCAGGCCCCGTTGGATGTATGGCTGCACGCTATGGTGTGGAAGAGCATGATGTAACCGTCTACGAGGCTTCCAGGGATAAGAGGATGCAGTGCTCTGGTCTGATAAGTAGAGACGGCCTGCTTTCACTGGGAATAAACATAAAAAATTCCTTGATACAGAACAGGGTTAAAGGAGCTAGATTCTATTCACCCTCCGGTGAATTTTTTGAGGTGGATGGCGGAGAAACAAAAGCCTATGTCTTGGACCGGGTTGAGTTCGACAACTATCTCTTGGATAAAATCATCGGCTGGGATGTTGATGTGATAGAGAAAAGAATCAAGCCACAGGATGTGCAGGAGCTTGTAGGATACAACGAAAGGGTTGTGTTGGCTACTGGTACAAATTACGGACTCCATAAAAGCCTTAAGCTGGACATGCCTGATGAGTTCCTCTATGGAGCACAGTATGAGCTCAGGGTGGAATGTGACTCTGACTTCGTGGAACTGCACTTCAACAACCCTGACTTTTTTTCCTGGATTATTCCAGTGGATGAATACGCCAGGATTGGTTTATGTGCTAAAGAGAATCCAACACCCCTGCTACATAGGTTCATCAAGAAACTGGGTAATGGGGGTAGGATAAAGAGCTATGACATAAGAGACGAGCACTATGGTGTAATCCCAATCCACAAGCCCTCTATGCGTACCGCCTACGGCCGGGTTGTCCTGGTTGGCGATGCTGCAGGTCACGTTAAGGCGTCAACGGGGGGTGGTGTTGTCATGGGGGGCCGGGCTGCAGGACATCTATACAAGAGCGACTACGACTGGGAGTGGCGCAGGCATATAGGAAGTGAGTTAAAAACACATCTAATGATTTACAGGCTCATGTCCAGGCTCTCGGATAAAAACAAGGACAAGATGTTTTCGATTTTATCCGAGCACAAGAACCTTCTGGAGGATAAGGGTGATATGGATTCGGCAATAAAATCCCTGACCCCCCTAATCACCAACCCCGGCTTCGTTTCCAAGATGGTAACGAATCTCCCCTCTTTCGCATACGATATTCTTTTATAGCGTTACTGTATGAAATTCACTGTGAAATAGACTGCGGATATGGCTATGAAAAAGATGAGCCATACGATTCTGTTCCAGTTTTTTATGTCGAAGCCGTCTAAACCTCTAACTGGTATGATTTCGGCCATAGCCCAGATGCTGGCTGTGGTGTATACTATCTGGAATATTACTGCAGGATTCTTCAGGTAGAGAAAGGCAAAGACTGCGGTGATTAATGTGGAGATTACCGGCGCAACCAGTTTTGTGACGCCGTACTGCCAGTTTTTTATTTTTCCGTCAACATTCTCCATCAGGAAGCCCTGTATCCCGAAGGCATTACCTAAAAAGGCTGTTAATATTGTGATAAACGAGCCCGCATACCAGAACCTGTACTCTATCTCTATGCCAAATAATCTGCCCATCAGCCTGTGGCTTAGTTCATGGGATAAGGCCGCAAAAAGGCATATTCCGGCATTCAGCGGCAGGAGTTCAAGGAACGCTGATGTGGGTCCCGCAAAGGTCCATGTGACAGCGAAACCCAACACAAGAGCTGCTCCCAGGACAGCCAGGGCCTCCTTAACGTATACTCCCATGAACCTGGGGCCTGTGTGCCCGAAAGGCTTTCTCTTCCGTCCTATGTCAAGGGCCAGGAATTCCACAGCAGCCTTAATCGCGTTAAATAAGCTGATAAAAATTATTCCAATACCCGACGCTGCCACGGGAATGTATTCTTTAGGTACGTGTCCCTTTAGCGGTGAATAATCTACCGCCTTTCTTTCCAACTTTACAGTATCGTTGTGGTAAAGGACCATCACGCTGGTATCATTGTCCACCTCTCCCTTACCTACAATAACCTGTCCTATATACTTGCATGATTCATTGGTTACGTATCCTCCTGCATAGATTCTTTCTGTTATCCTGTTCCGGTTTCTCCCTCCCACAGATATTATCAGGCTCATACCCTCACTTAACTGCAGCAGGCTTGTTTCATTGTCTCGGAGGGTTAGTTGCCTGGTTTCGATTTTTATTTCATCCGCGCCCTCAAACCTGAACTGCGGGGGCTGTGCCCTAAGGGAGTCGAGGATTAAGCGCTCAACGAGGTTGGTTTCGTTGCATTCAACGATATAAACAGTTACTATCTTGTCTTTTGAGCCGCCTGCTGGCAGTTCAAAAGACAGGGATAATCCTTCACTGAGGCTTAACGGGTTTTGAGCACAGCATAATCCAGCTAGAAGAGTGAGAAATAAAACCACTGTGAACTGTCTGTTCATACATATATCTTTCGCTGTGAATTAAATAAAGCAGATGCTTATTGTTGTTTTATATAACTGAATTACTAAGTGATATACATGGATATCGTAACAGTCACCCTGACAGTAGTTCCCATGATATTGCTTATAGCTGTACCTGGGTTTATGCTCAGTCTGGCGTTGTTCCCTTCAAGGGAAGAGATTGATGTCATGGAACGAGCTGGTGTGACTCTCGTTCTTGGCTTGATGCCGCAGTTCCTGCTCTATTTCACAGACAAAAATCTGTACATCCCAATCAACTCGATAACATCCTACGGGGCTGTGTTGCTTGTTTCATTAACCGGCTTGGGCATCTGGTTCTACCGTAAAAGGTAAAACATGAAATCCAGAAAGACGATAAGGGACCCTATACATGGGAATATCCCCTTGAGTGAGCTGGAATTAATGCTTCTTGACACTCCCTTTATGCAGAAGATGAGGAGGATTAAGCAGAACGGTCTGTGTTTCTTGGTTTATCCGGCAATGAATTCCACACGGTTCGAGCATTCCCTGGGGGTTATGCATCTTGCAGGGTTGGTTGCCGACCACCTGGATCTGGAGGAGAAGCAGAGAATGGCCTTGAAGGCGGCTGGTTTACTGCACGACATAGGTCACTGTGCATTCTCTCACACCTCCGATAAACTGCTGGCCAGAATGGGTGAATCACACGAGGAGATATCAACCCATCTGATACTGGACTCCGAAATATCTGACATACTCATGGAATACGGCATCAAGCCTGATGAGGTATCTGATTTAGTGAACGGCAGGGGAGGGTTCGGTAAAATAATCTCTTCAGAGATTGACGTGGACAAGATGGATTACCTTATAAGGGATTCATACTATGCGGGCGTCGCCTATGGACTAATAGACCTGGAGCGTATAATATACGGGATTAAGCTGGTGAAGGGGGGGCTGGTTATCAGCAGACGAAGCCTGGAGGCTGTTGAGTCCCTGCTGATTAGCAGGACCATGATGTACCAGACGGTCTACAGGCACCACACCAAGCGAATCGTTGAGACCATGTTCTCCCAGGCACTTAATGATTTAATAGAGAATCAGAAGGTAAGCTATGATGACTTCCTCTGCATGGACGATATAGACCTGATGTATGTGTCAAGGCACTCTGGGGGCTACTCCCAGGATATAGTGGAGAGGATAGACGACCGGCGCTTGTTTAAGACCGTGTTCCAGGAGAGGCTTTGCCTGGTGGAAGAAAACTTCAGAAAGGAATTGTTCGAGAACAGGGAGAACATACAGAAAAAGATTTCAGGAGACTATGGCATGGAAGAAGGTTATGTGCTACTGGATCTTCCGGAGTCTAAGATGAGCGAGTTCATGGTGAAGGTGGAGGACGACAACGGCCAGCTTAAGCGAATCGATAAGGTATCGAATCTAGCTCGCGTGCTGGAGAAATCCGAGAAAGAGAAGCTCACCTTCTGCATCTACACAACCCCTGAGGAGACGGGCAGGTTTGAGGACTTTAACCCGGGAAGATATATAGACTTCGAGCAAACAAGGTTAGGGAAATACATGTAGGGTTCTGAACCAGGAATTCTATTTCTCTTTGGATGAGAACAGGGGGGTTACAGGGTAGGCGAATCCAATCAGGGAGAAACCCAGCACCAGCTCCCCTATTATGCATAATTCTATACTGGTCTGGTTCAGGAAATCCAGAAGAAAGAGGATGTAGGCAAAGGCTGCACCCATAAACAACTGATAGAATGACTTGATAAGGGGGTCTGCGTTAAGGAACATTTTAGTCTTCCAAACCCTCTTACTGCTGTTTAAATGAGTTACAAAATAGAAGAGCAGTATGGTGAAGACAACAGCTAATACAAGAAAGAGGGAAAAGATAATGCTGTGTGTGTTCATACTAGCCCTACTGGATAGTACGGTTTATATGACAGGGCACTATCTGAACGGCTCAAGCAGTTCTATGAGTTTCTCTGTCACCGCCTTCTTCAGGTCTGCCGGGTGCAGTTCGTTGGTTTCGTATGCGTTCTTTAGTTCCCCGTAGGTCTGGTAGACTACATCGCCTCCATACTTTAGGGGCCTTTTTATTTCCAGCTTCCCGTATCTCGGGAATAGGAGGTACCTGCATATCTCAATAACGGGGTTGCCTTCAACCTCCTTTGGACAGTACGCTGAATTGATTTTCTCCTTAATATCTCTCTCGGAGTCATCTACTTTGATGAGGGTTTCGGGTTTGCTGCTGCTCATCTTGGATTCAGGTCCCTGCAGCGAGCAAAGCAGTGGGGTGTGTATGCAAACAGGCTTCTTGTATCCTATCTCCGGTAGAAGCTCCCTGGAGAGCATGTGGATTTTTCGCTGCTCCATCCCCCCATGTGCAATATCCACTCCCAAGGCTTTAATATCAACGGCTTGCATGAGGGGGTAAATCATCTGGCTAACTTTAGCGTTTTCAATGTCCCTGGCGATGTCCTGCATACTCCTCCTGGCTCTCAGCAGAGAGGTATTCAATCCCATGGATAAGACATCATGTATGTACTCTTTCTCATACTGGAATCCAGTGCCCCTTATGTACTCCGCCCCATCCAACCCAAAGTCCCTGAAGACCTGGGTCCATACCCCCACCTGCTCTTCGATAAAATCTTCATCACCCTTCCTGTTGAGGTAGGTGTGCAGGTCGGCGAATAAAACCTTGACCTTAAGCCCGGCCTCCTGGAAATCCAGTTGCTTGCTTACTGCTACAAGAGTTCCGATATGCACTGGACCTGAGACCTCATAACCGCAGTATGTAACAGGTTTCCCCCCCTGGTCTAGAAGCTCCTTGAGTTCTTCCCTGGTTACGATTTCGGACGTGTTACGTTCTATAAGCTCTTGTTTGTTTACGGACATCATATATTATCGTTTATTCCTCCCTTATGGATTCCAGGTTGCTTATCAAATCCCAGAGCATTGTTTTCGCGTGCATGGGTATGTTGACGTCGTCGACAACAGCCTCCAGTTCATAGATGGCTGTTGTAACCTTCACTGCTGTATCAGGGTTATCCCCCCTCAGGTCTGTGGAGATCTTCTCCAGAGCCCTCCTAATCCGTCTGGGAATGGAGGAGTCGTCTACTGTATCATCCATTTCCTGAATCACTTCATCAAGGTTCATTTTACATCACAGGCATAGTAAAGAATATTTTTTCACAGAGGTATAATAGAATTAATACGTAGTTGGTTTTAATAAATTACTGAAAATGAAGGTTTTATATCAGGGTGCGGAAGCCAATCTCTACCTCAGGGATTCCGTGCTCGTGAAGGAGAGGATAAAAAAGATGTACAGGGTTGAACCCCTGGACCTGAAGCTGAGGAAATACCGTACGAGGGGGGAGGGGAAGGCCTTGGACCGGGCTAGAAGAGCTGGGGTATCAGTCCCCCAGGTTTACGGTGTTGATGAGAAAAAATATGTTATAGAGATGGAATATATTGACGGCCTGCTGGTGGAGGATTTACTCACCGACTCAGGCTTCAAGGAGAAGGGGAAGCTTTCTGGGATGATAGGGGCGTCTGTTACATTATTGCATGAAGCCAACCTGGTCCACAACGACTTAACCTCGACTAATATGCTCTACAGTAAAGGTAGACTTTACCTCATAGACTTCGGCCTGAGCGTCT
>NJEG01000020.1 GCA_002254565.1 Candidatus Altarchaeales archaeon ex4484_2
CTCTAATCGATCACCTAAGCCACGAACACGCTCATACTGCTCCCGTAAAACATAATGCTGGAATGTGGCTGAGGCTCTGCCTCAGACACGTGTCATACTCCCCGGGTATGTCACAAGACATAATCAATCACCTAGCTATCACTTAAATATTTGGGAAACCAAATATTTAACCATAAAAACAAGGGTTATTCAAAACCCTCAAGTAATTATGATTGATCTTGGCTACTTTTCTGTATTTTCTTCTGAACCTCTTTAAGCATCATCCTGCAGTTCTTAATAGCCTTTTTATAAACATCCTCTGATATGCTGAATACCCCTCTTATTGAATCTGCATATCTTGGATCCTCTATCAAGGATGCTAATTCATCAACGTGCCTTTTAATGATGTCTCTTGGACATCTGGACAGGTGTTGAACTATTTTATCCACATCAGGCCTACCATAACATAAAACGATTATGTCTCTCTTGTCTGTCAACCTCATGGAATTTATCTTCAAGGCAATTAACATCTCCCGGTCCACGACCCTCACTCTAACCCTCGACTCCGGATGCCAGCCAGTAACCTCTTTAACCTCGGAGTTCTCATACAGGTAATCAAAGGAATAGGAAACCCCTGTCTGCCTTGACTTCACAGAATTAATCAATAAATCAACTGATACGGGCAGCTCAACCTTCTTAACAAACTTCTTGAATTTGCCGGAATAAACCTTATCTATGTCGGATTTCTCAATAGATAACTCAAAGCCTTGCTTTTTAACCAGTTTCTCAAAAGACTTTAGTTCACTTTGAGGTATTGCTATGTCCAAATCCACTGATAATCTCGGGAATTCAAAAGCACTGACTGCATAACCACCTATCAGCACGTATCTCCTGTCTTTTGGCATTGCATTCAGGAAATCAAAGCATGCTCTTTCCCTTGCCAGAATCTCTTCTTTCATAAAAACACCTAATGGATTATGTGCTCGTATTTCTCCAACAAGCCCAACCTGTAGTGCTCATCCAAATATTCCAATGCAGGCTCATAATTTAATCTATTCTTCATGCAAAAATCAACGGTTTCACCCAAAGGAACAACAAAGACGTTATCTTTTTTCTCAACCCTGAAATCTTTTTTGGGATGTAAGATATAAGTTAATCCAAATAATGTTCTGCTTTTACCTTCTAACGCAAATTCAACCCCGTTTCTTTTGAAGAAATCCATCCACCATTTTAAATCTCCTTCCAAAACTTCAATGTGAACTGGCTTAAATCCTCTGGTGAACCCTGTCCAGTAATATCCACCCGTCCAGATAGTGACAGCATCATTATCACAGAAGGCATATTTTCTATCAGCTTTCTCCAATATATCTTTCTGTTTCAAATTTTTTTCCACTATCTCATGCACAAATTTTTTAGGTTCTATAACCCTGTACTCTCCTCGGTTCACTCTCTTGATATATCCTAATTTAACCAAATCAAAGATTATTTTTTTGTGCTGGGGGCTGGGGAAAACTGCCTTAAACTCTCCCAAACTAAAGGGTCTATCTCCAAAGCTCTCCCACAACCAGCCATACAATTTCAAATATTTACTCATAAATATTTAAATATCTTTTGGTTAGGTAAGTCTGAATCTTAACCCATTCAAGCTCCTTATTCGTATAATACGAGTAATCATTCGCTTTTTGTGAATAAATGACTATAACTCCTTTATCCCCATAATATTGTAAACTCTACTTTACAAAATATTGTATTTATTGTAAAGTAAAGTATATAACTAATGAAATTCTAAAGATAGTATATGAAAAAGAAGATAACACCCACAGAGAAAATAAGATTATCAGATAACATTACCACGTCAACGATGAAAGTAGAAGACGCGATGTTCTTCTATAATCCCTGGTGGACTAAAAAAATTTCGCCATACCTCGTAAAAGAATACAAAAGAGATGCGTTTTACACAATAGAAAAATATCTGGGCATCAACCGAATCATACTTATAAAGGGACCGAGAAGGGTTGGAAAAACAACAATAATGTACCAGATGATAGATAACCTGTTAAAACAGGTAAATCCGACCCAGGTTCTATATGTCCCCTTTGATGACCCCAAGCTAAGGGATTTTGACAAAGTCATTGATTTCTACCAGAGCAGGATATTGAAGGCAGGGCTGGAGAAAAAACAGGCATACCTCTTTCTGGATGAGATACAATACCTTAGAGACTGGCAGTATCATGTCAAGAGATATTATGACAGGAACTATCCTGTAAAATTTGTGGTTTCCGGTTCCTCGGCAACCCTGATCAGAAAAGGCACGGAATCGCTGATGGGAAGAACCGTGGAGGAGATTCTGCCACCCTTTTCATTCAGGGAGTTTTTACAGTATCGCCTGGATGAAAGAATTACTCTGAAACTTGATGCACTGGATTCGCTAACGATAAAGAAGTACGAGAAAGACGCGAAGATACTGTTTGAGGAATACCTGCTTAAGGGGGGATTTCCAAATATCTTTGAAATCGAGGAAATAGGAATATGGCAAAAACTAATCCGGGATGACGTGATAGACAAGGTGATATACAGGGATATTGTAAGCCTTTATGACATAAAAAAACCGGAACTGCTGGAAAAATTATTTATGTATCTCACAGGAATAAATGTAAGCAATATATCAAACTCTATAGGACTAAGCAGGGAGTATGTTAATAGATACCTTCTCTACCTGAAAAACGCCTACTTTATCCGGGGGGTTAAGAAATACGCAAAATCCATCGAGAAAATTGTAAGGAGCAACGAGAAAGTATATATCCTGGACCCAGCGATCATTAATTCCCTGCTAAACAAAACCAGCATTGATGATGAGTTTGCAGGTCATCTAGTGGAATCAGTTATTGCGGAATACCTGGCTGGATACGAGCACTACTACTGGAGAGAGTACTATGAAGTGGATTTTATCGTTAAAATCAGAAACAGGTTAATGCCAATAGAAGTAAAATACAAGAGTCAAATCAGGAAAAAGGACTTGAACGGCCTGCTAAACTTCCCAAGCCTATCCCCCCACACCTTAACCCTCTCAAGCCCTATCCTGTATCGCCTCAAAAACTCCTTAAGCTCTATTGTATCCCCCCAGAACTCAAGTACATCATCCTCTCTTCCTGTTGAATCTCTTGATTATCTCTTCCGGAACAGAGTCCAATACCTCAACCATACCAAACAATTCAGCCGTTAAAACAACCAGATCATAGGCCTCGGTTCTCGCATGCTCCCCACATGTTTTATCTCCCCGGTATATCTCATCACCCCGATCAAGGAGTTCACGGATCTCCATAACATGCTCTCGCATCTCATCAAGAAACCATTTCCCATCCTTATCTGTAGGCAGCAGTCTGCTCATGTTAAATACTGTATCCAAACAAATAAAACGGTGGCATCTCTATATTATTTAGCTTGTTGGAGGGATATAATTAAGAGATTAGACCTGAAAATGATTCCGCGAAAGGTTTTCCTTGCAGAAGGTATGGGGGTGCACAGGGAACAGATTGCATCGTTTGAGCTGGCATTAAGGGATGCTGGCATAGAGGGCTTTAATCTGGTGCGGGTTTCAAGCATACTCCCCCCACGGTGTGAGTTAGTGAGCAGTGAGGATGGAGTGAAACTCCTGGAGCCTGGGCAGATTGTCTACTGTGTCATGGCCCGAAACGAGACAATAAAGAGCGGGGAGCTTATTTCAGCATCCATCGGCTTAGCGTTCCCGGAAGATAAAAAAAGACACGGCTACGTGTGTGAACACACCGCATGCGGGGTGGACTCTGGAGATGGAGCGGATACTGCAACGAATCTTGCAGTGGAAATGTTTACCTCCAAACACGGGATTGAACCCGGGCCTAGGACCCTGGGAATCCATCAGGAAGCCAGGGGAACCGGCCAAGAGTGGACTACGGTTATTGCGGTGGCGGTTTTTATCCCCTAGATGTTATCGCAGAGCAGTCTATATGAACTTATAATCTCTTATTTTAATTATTTAATCTTCTTCAATGATGCAGGTGATTTAAATTCTGGACAAGAAATACAATCCCCACAGGGTGGAGCAAAAATGGCAGGAAAGCTGGCAGGATAATAAAGTGTACAGCTTCAACCCCGAATCTGGCAGGGAGGTTTATTCAATAGACACACCCCCACCTTTCACCTCAGGAACACTGCACATGGGGCATATCTACAACCACACCTGGATTGATATCGCAGCCAGGTACAAGCGGATGAGAGGCTTTGAGGTATACTTCCCTCAGGGATTCGACTGCCATGGCCTTCCCACAGAGCTTAAGGTGGAAAAAGAACTGGATGTGAAAAAGGAGGACCGGGAGCTTTTCATAAGCAAGTGTGCGGGGTGGACTGAGAAAGCCATCAAGAGAATGAAGAAGCAGTTCAACGACATCGGCTACTCCGCCGATTGGTCTCTCACATACAGGACCATGGATGAAGACTACAAGAAGCTCATCCAGGAAACACTACTTGAGTTCTACCGCAAGGGGATACTGTATCGGGCTAAGCATCCCGTGTTATGGTGTCCCAGGTGCGGGACTGCTCTGGCGAAGGCTGAGGTGGGTCACATCGAGAAGGAAGGTAGATTATATCACATTGATTTGGAGTGTAGCGGTCATAAGCTGACTATCGCAACCACGAGACCGGAGATGATGCCAGCTTGTGTTGGGGTGCTCGTCCACCCAGGCGATGAGAGATACCAGAAGTTCATTGGGAAAAAAGCCATGCTCCCCGTCTACGAGAGAGAGGTTCCCGTTTTGGGGGATGAGGCGGTGGACGTTGATTTCGGTACCGGGGTGGTGTATATATGCACTTTCGGGGATGAGCAGGATATCGCTTGGCAGAAAAAGTATAACCTACCTGTTATTGAGGCAATAGATTCTAGGGGGTGTATGACTGCTGTAGCTGGTAAATACGCTGGTTTATCCATTGAGGAAGCCAGGAGGAAGATATCGGAGGACCTGGTTGAAGACGGTCACATAAGGAAAATCGAGAAACTCAGGCATTCGGTTTTATCCCACACCGAGAGAAGCAACTGTAAAACACCCATTGAACTTTTGCCCATGCAACAGTGGTTCATCAACGTCAAAGACTACTTAAAAGATGTGGTGGATGCTTCTTCTGAGGTGAGCTGGTATCCGCCGTTTATGTTGCAGAGGATGGTTGACTGGACCGAGGCCATGGACTGGGACTGGATTATTAGCAGGCAGCGTGTTTTCGGTACACCAATCCCCTTCTGGGTGTGTGAGTGCGGGCAGATAATGTCTGCCGAAGATTTGGGTTTAGAGCTTCCGGTGGATCCCCGTGGAGACGTAAGGGAATGCAGTGAATGCAAAAACACCAAGGCTTGTGGGGTTGGAGACGTCTGTGATTGCTGGATTGATTCCTCTGTAACGCCTTTGGTCATAGCTAAATGGCAAAGGGATGATGAGCTCTTCAAGAGGGCGTATCCCGCATCACTTAGGCCTCAAGGTTATGAAATAATAAGAACATGGGCTTTCTACACCATCTACAGGTGCATGATTCTGACGGGGGAAACATGTTTTAAGGATTTATTGGTTAATGGGATGGTCGCCGGCCCGGATGGGAGGAAAATGAGCAAATCATTGGGTAACATTATTGAGCCGGAGGAGCCGTTGAAGAAATACTGCGCTGACACCATACGGCAGTGGGCGGCTGGCGGCACCCTGGGTGATGATTATCCCTTCTCGTGGGAGGAATGCGATCACAGCCAGAGGTTCCTCATCAAGCTCTGGAATATCTCCCGGTTTATTGAGATGCACTTGAAGGATTACAGGAAGGGAGATGCGGTGGAGTTAAGGGACGTGGATTACTGGATTCTCGCAAGGCTTCAGAACCTTATCGGGGATTGCACGAGAAACCTGGACAGCTACGTCTACAACATTCCGTTAACGGATATCAGGAGTTTTATATGGCATGATCTGGCCGACAACTATCTGGAGATGGTCAAGCACCGCCTCTACAAAGAGGAGATATACGGGAAAGACTCCAGGTATGCGGCCCAGTACACACTAAATAGGGTGTTGGAGACAATACTGCTTCTTCTATCACCCTTCACCCCCCACATCAGCGAGGAGATATGGAGTTCTCTTTTTGGGGGAACATGTTCTCTATCCAACTGGCCTGAAGTGGATGAGGATCTGAGAAGAGAGGATGCCTTAGGTAACGGTGATTTGCTTGTTGAGTTGGTCTCTGAGATCAGGAGATACAAGTCGGATAACAAGCTGTCGCTGGGAGCTGAGCTGGAGCTTTTGGAGGTTCAGGCAGATAATAAGGTCGCATCTAAACTGAAGGGACTTGAGGAGGACTTGAAGGCAACGGGCAGGATAAAGGATTTAAGAATTAAGGTTTCCGATAAAGTGGACGGTTTCGAGCTGGAGATTAGATGATGTTTACTGAAATAGCTGAGCGGGAGGGAATTGACGGGAACAAGCTGAAAAAGAGGGTTGAGAGAGGTTCTGTTGTTTTACTGAAGAATTCCGTAAGAGATATTGGGCCTGGATGATATGAGAAAAAAAATCATTGAAGAATCCACCGTGCCAGTAGGCACCGTGCCCATATATCAGGCATTCATAGAGAAAAAAACAGAGATGTCGAAGGAAGACATCCTTGCGGTGATAGAAAAAAACTGCAGGGACGGGGTTGATTTCGTTACACTACATTGTGGGATAACCCTTGATCTGGTGGATAAGCTCGATGAGAGACTTATTCCGGTAACCAGCCGGGGTGGAAGCTTCCTTGCGGCGTGGATGATAAAAAACAAGCAAGAAAACCCCCTCTATGAATTCTTCGATGAAATCGTGGAGGTTGTGAATGAATATGATGTCGTAATCAGCTTGGGGGATGCTATGAGACCTGCCTGCCTGAGGGACTCAACAGATGAGCTGCAGCTGAAGGAATTATTTAATCTCGGCAGGCTTACAAAAAAAGCGCGCAAAGCAAACACACCAGTAATCATCGAGGGCCCCGGTCACATTCCACTGGATGAGATTGAATACAACGTGAAGCTGCAGAAGAAAATCTGCGACAACTCACCCTTTTATGTTCTAGGTCCTCTTGTTACTGATATAGCCCTGGGATACGACCACATAACAGGAGCCATAGGTGGGGCTCTTGCAGCAATGCACGGAGCTGATTTTCTTTGCTATGTAACGCCATCAGAGCACATGGGTTTACCTGATATGGACGATGTGAAATTGGGGGTTATAGCCTCCAGGATTGCTGCTCATGCGGCGGACATAGTCCGTCTGGGTAAAAAAGGGATTGATGATGAGATGTCCAAAGCAAGAGGTGAGCTGGACTGGGAGAAAATGTTTGAGCTGGGAGTTGATAAGGATATGGAGAGAAAATACCCGGAATTGATGGACCAGCAAGAGTGCTCTATGTGCGGAAAATATTGTGCGCTGAAGATTGTGAGGGAATACCTTCAAAGTTAAAAAAATAAAGATGATAAAAGAAGAGGATTTATCCGGTTGGTATCATGAGCTGCTGGAGAAGGCGGATGTTGTGGACAGCAGGTATCCTGTTAAGGGGATGCTCATCTACAAGGGATGGGGTTTGTCCATGATCAAAAGGATGCAACAGTATCTTGAGGATATGCTGGACCTCAATGGTCACCAGCCTGTTTTATTCCCTGTATTGATCCCGGAGGACATCCTTGGGAAGGAGACCAAGCACATAGCGGGTTTCGAGGAGGAGGTTTTCTGGGTGACCCATGCTGGGGGAAACGAGTTGGAAAGGAAGCTTTCATTGAGGCCCACATCCGAGACACCAATCTATGAAATGTTCAAGCTCTGGATTCGCTCCCACAGTGATTTACCCTTCAAGGTACATCAGAGCTGTGCAGTCTACCGTTATGAGACGAAGCACACCAGGCCATTGATAAGGGGCCGGGAGTTTCTATGGAACGAGGGTCATTCAGCCCACGTGGATGATGATGATGTTAAATCTCATATGGAAAAAATCAAAGAAATCTATTTACGGCTGGTTAACGAGCTACTATGCATCCCCTTCGTGGTAAACAACAGACCTGAGTGGGATCGTTTCCCCGGAGCGGCTGAAACCTGTGCATTCGACACCATCATGCCCGATGGCAGAACCCTCCAGGTTGCCACAGTACATAATCTGGGGCAGAATTTCTCTCGGGCTTTCGGCTTAACCTTCGAGAACGAGGAGGGAGAGCATGAGCTGGCCTACACAGCATCCTATGGTCCCAGCTTCGGCCGGTTACTTGCTTCCGTGATCTGCATACACGGGGATGACGTTGGGCTTATATTACCCCCAAAGATTGCGCCAGTGCAGGTGGTTGTTATACCCATAGTTTTCAAGGAATCCCACCGGGAGGGGATCCTCTCCTACGCGAGGGATATAGAAAAGAAGATGAGGGATAATGGATTCAGGGTTAAGGTGGATGACAGTGACGAGCGTCCTGGAGCGAAATACTTTTATTGGGAGATGAAGGGGGTGCCTTTGAGAGTGGAGGTCGGCCCCAGGGACCTTAAACAGGGAAATATTACTGTTGTGAGGCGGGATACGGGGGAGAAGAAACAAATCGCTTTAGATGAACTGGATGTTGAATCCATGTTCGAGGAAATCACCTTATCTATCCGGGAGAGGGCCGAAAAACGCTTCAGGGATGGATTCCATACTATAGGAAACCTGGATGAGATAAAGGAGCACGCTGGTAACGGTATTGTCAGGGTGGGCTGGTGCGGTAACAAAGACTGTGCCAACTCCATTGAGGAATACGTTGACATATTATCTGTCAATGGAGGGAAGAGATTGTGCGTGGTCTGCGGTTCTGAGGGCGTTGAGGTGCTGGCTGCTAAAACCTACTAGTATCTCGACATATAGACCTGTCTAGACTGGGTTATTTATAGGATCACCTACAATACATTAACTTGTTAAAATGCCAGTTTTAAAGAGGAGACAGTCTAGAAGCCCTGCAGGAAGCGCGGGTTTGGTGAGGTATTTTGACGTAGACGAAGGCGGTCCGAAAATGGATCCCAAGGTTATCGTGGGTGTTGTTGTTGCCTTGATTGTTATTGAGGTAATGGTTTCAGTTATTCTTTTCTGAGAGCCGGAAAAGAAGCCACGCTTTCTTATGTCTATCTACAGCATATTCTCTCGATTTTTTTTTTGGCGGGCGTGCCCAAGGGTGGAGTCATCTCCCTAACACCAGCTACCTGAGTCCCTTCTCACTACCGCGACCTCACCAGCATTGTGCACCGTGGTTAGGGCTGCTCCCGCCAGGGCCTGACCCGGTTCCCGCGGGGACAAATCCAGTGAGACAATAGTTCATAGTTGAAGACACAGACTGATATCAGGGGGATAAATCGCCCCCCAGGCTTCGACCTCTCCATAAGGACGATTTGAGAGGGTAGGAGACGCCCAACCTCCCAGCCTAGCCCACCACTATAAATAATGGATTCAGTGCCTAAAAGTTATCTAATTAAATAGGTATCAAAATATCACCCTCTAATCCTGAACTATTTATATCTGAAAATACAAATTATAGTTTATCATTATCGAATAATGAAATGAAAATGGATTCCATTGTGAGCGCGGCTCTGCAGCATGGGAAGCTGGAGCGGAGAGATTTTGACGAATTTGAGGGGGTTGAGAGACCCAAGATTGTTGTTCTCGGTTCTGGTGGAGCTGGAAACAACACCATAAACCGTCTCGAGCATATAGGCATTGATGGAGCTGAACTAATAGCATCCAACACAGACAAACAGGATTTGAAGAAAATCAGCGGTGATATAACCCGGATCCTGATTGGAGCTAAATTGATGGGCGGCTTAGGTGCCGGAGGATTCCCTGAGCTGGGGGAGAAGGCGGCTGAGGCAAGTAGGCATGAGCTGGGTGATCTACTGGCCAACACGCATCTATTATTTCTGACGGCTGGTATGGGTGGTGGTACTGGAACAGGTTCCGCTCCCGTGATAGCGGAAATCGCCAAAGACCAGGGGGCTATTGTGGTTGCCATAGTCACTTTTCCATTCAAGCTTGAGCGCTCCCGTCTGGATAAGGCGAGGATGGGTATAGAAAAACTGAAAAAGGTAGCTGATACTGTCATAATAATAGACAACAACAAACTAGTCCAGTATGTCCCCAACCTACCCATAGATAAGGCGTTTTCAGTGGCAGATGAGGTTGTTGCCAGAGCGGTTAAGGGCATAACCGAGACCATAATGGAGCCAAGTCTTGTTAACCTGGACTTCGCAGATATCAAGGCGGTATTAAATAATGGAGCAGTTGCTGTGATATCTGTCGGTGAAGGCGAGGGACCGGACAGGGTCGAGAGAGCTGCTAGAAATACCTTACAACAACCTCTTCTGGAAGTTGACTACTCTGATGCTACTGGAGCACTGATTCACATAACTGGGGGTGAAGACATGACCCTCGGTGAAGCGAACGCTATAGGTGAACTTATTACGAATGAGCTAAAACCTGATGCTTCTGTCACCTGGGGTGCGAGGATTGATCCCAAAATAAGAGAGAAAATAGAGGTGATTGCTGTAATCACTGGCGTGAAATCTCCTCACATTATCGGTGACGATCGCTATAACGAGTCTACAGCAGGTGCCTTCCTCTACACGGAGGAATTCTATAAGTGGGATAAGGGGCTCAGGGAAGTGTGAGAGGAAACATAAGATTTTCTGTAAGATGAATGTTTTACTATCGGAGCTTGAATCACGGCTCTCTGAAATCAGGGAGGGCTTGTCGGCGGAAGGGCTCACTCATCTGCTGGTTTCCAAAAAAGGCAACATCTGTTATTTAACCGGCATGGAAACCGGCGTGGCGGTTGTGGGTCTGGATGAGGCGGTTCTCTGGCTGAAGGATTTATATATAGAGCACCACAGCAGTCTGTATCTGGATGATAACTACCCTCTTGATGTTAGGGTCTATGACATGGGAAATGTTTTTGATTACCTGAAAGGTAAAAAACAAAGGCTTGGTGTCGAGAACGTGAGCGTTAACTCCTACAGGGAGCTTGCAGATAAGCTGGGCTATAATCCCCCTACCACAGAGATTGTTGAGTCTAAGAGGATGATTAAATCCAGGTATGAGGTAGAAATGCTAAAGACGTCCGCTTCTATAGCAATGAAGGGGATGGACAAGGCCTTCGAGGTTGTTCGCAGGGGGTTGTCTGAGGCGGAAGCTGCCGCAGAGGTGGAGTCGGAGTTGAGGCATAATGGCTCAGAGTGCCCCCCATTCAGGCAGGGAATCCTTCTGGCATCAGGCTCATCTACAGCAGACATACACGCCAACCCATCTCAGGAAAAGATTAAAGATAACTCGATGGTTATCGTAGACTTAGGTGCTAAATACAATAATTATTTTTCGGACATGACCCGGACTATTACTGTAGGCTCTCTTGGCAGGGAGGAGAAAGAGATTTCCGAGTTCATACATAATCTCGAGATGGAAACAATAGACCGTCTGGAGATTGGTATGCCAGTAAAAGACATACATGATTTCGTGGAGAGAGAGATAATAAAGAAGGGCTACCAGTTTTACCACTCCACAGGTCACGGTGTTGGCTTGGAGGTGCATGAGAAACCAAGCGTATCCTCTGATTCATCCGATATTGTGAGAGAGGGTATGGTGTTCACCATCGAGCCTGGAATCTATATACCTAGAAAGTTCGGTGTCAGGTTCGAGGACATGGTTTATGTGGGTAAAAAAAATATTGAAGTATTAACAAGATGAGCAGGGGAAAGGAAAGAAGGGAACGGAAGGGGATTGTTTTGGAAAGGATTGAGGTGCTTTTTACTGAAGCGGGGAATGCTGCATTAGAAGGGGACGTTGATTCAGCTGACAGGTATGTGTTGAATGCGAGAAAGCTGAGCTCCAGAAATAATGTATCCATCCCACGGGAGTTGAAGAGGCGATACTGTAGATACTGCTACGGGTATCTTTTACCTGGGAAAAGCTCAAGGGTGAGGATCAACTCCGCTAAAAAGAGGGTTGAGGTTAAATGCCTTAACTGTGGGCGATTGAACTTCCACCCCTACATCCATGAGGTTAAGGCGAGGAGGATGAAATGAAAACAGATATTCCATTAATCAATATAGGGAAGCAGGGAGTTACTGACTCGCTTGTTGAGGAGATCAAGATCCAACTGGCTAAACACGGGGTGGTTAAGGTTAGAATACTGAGGTCTGCTAGGTCTAAAGAGAGAAAGATTATTGCGAAGGAGGTTTGCGGGAAAACAAACTCTTTACTTGAGGAATTGAAGGGTTACACCTTCCTGCTGGCTAAAAAGTAAGCTAAATAAATACATCAATTATCTAATACATAACATGGCTACTAATGCAAGCGAATTGAGGCGGGTGGTTTTGGATGTCCTTAAACCGCATTCTCCAGATATTGTTTCTTTTGCCAGAGAGCTGTCTATGATTAAGGGGATTGAGGGCGTCAACATCAGCGTCTATGAGATGGATAAGGAGGTTGAGAATGTTAAAGTCACACTTCTCGGTAAATTCACTGACCTTGAATCTGTTAAGGAGGTTATCTCCTCCTCTGGTGGTACCATACACAGCATTGATGAGGTGGTAGCTGGCAGGCGGGAGGTAAGGGAGCATGAGACGCTCCACGACAGGTTCTCGCATGGGGTCTAGGCTTTTTTTCTCATGAACATGACTCTAGAGTGCAAAACCAAGCTGGAGAAGTATTTACGGAATGCTAAGCCTTGGTTTGATAATCTTTCGATTAATGAGACAGGTAACCAAGGCATAGACTCTGTTGCTAACCACTTTCATGAGATGGCAGCCTCCTACTACAGTGATGCACGACATTTCTTTGAAAAAAAAGAGTACACTAATTCCCTGGCTGCTTTAGAATATGCGGAAGGGTGGTTGGATGCTGGTTGTGCTCTTGGAATCTTTGAGAAAAAAAATTAATCCATCGGTGCTTCTACCTTCTGGAGTATCTTGGATATCACGTCATCTGGTGTCATACCCATATCTGAAAAGTGAGGATACAATAATATGCGATGCCTTAATATGGGGAAAGCCAGTTTTTTCACATCCTCTACTATGCCATAGTCTCTACCTTCTATAAACGCTCTGGCCTTAACACCTTTCATGAATGCTATTGAGGCCCTGGGACTTCCACCGGCCATGATTTCTCTTCTGCTTCTTGTCTCGTTTATGATATTGACCGCATATTCCAGAATGGAGTCTGAAACAAAAACGTTCTCGAATATGTCTTTCTGGATGATTCTTATCTCCGCAGGATTGAATATTTCCTCGATTTTCTCTGTCTTGAGCTTGGATTTCATAATCATGATTTCTTCCTCGGGTGAAAGGTATTTCACAACGGACTTGAACATGAACCTGTCCAGTTGGGCTTCAGGCAGTGGGTAGGTTCCACTTTGTTCGATAGGGTTTTGTGTGGCAATGACTATGAAGGGCTTGGGCAGCTCGTGTGTGGTGCCCCCAAGGGTTACCTCTTCTTCCGCCATAGCCTCCAGAAGGGCTGCTTGAGTCTTGGGTGGGGCGCGGTTTATTTCGTCCACTAGGAGGATGTTGGTGAATACAGGTCCCTTAACCAGGTCCCATTGCTTTGTTACTTCATTGTATTTGCTCATACCAACTATGTCGCTTGCAGCGAGGTCTGGTGTGCACTGAACTCTTTTGAAAACACAATCTAAAGTGCCAGCGATGGTATTGGTTAGGGCTGTTTTCCCCATTCCCGGAACGCTTTCAAGTAGAACATGCCCTGAGGAGAAGAGGGCTATTAGAATATTCTCCACTATCTCTTCATTCCCTATAATGACCTTATGGACTTCGTTATAGATGGACGCGAACTGTTGTTTAACATCCTTATCTCTTTCTATTCTTGAAATTTCAGTCATTTTCTCCTCCAATACTAATTATTACATCTTTTTAGGATAAATAGTTTAGGATTCCATTATTTTCATAATATCCTTTGCTGCCTTCTTCATGTACATTAAAACCAGACCTGTGTTTGCATCCAGTTTAACTAGGGTTACCAGAAAGACATATTCACCTCCTTCAACTGCAATAACTTTTCCCTCATCGCTTTCTATGTAGGCATCGTATAAGCGTACTTTTTTGAGTTCATAAACTGCTGTTTCTGTGGCACCGAAGAATGAGGCGCTGAAGCCGCCGAACGCGTTCAGGTCAACGCCGCTTGGCAGTCTGGAGGCTACTATGAGGCCATCTCTTGTGACTATGGCGGACCCCTGTATGCCATCTGCTTTGAGCTCCATATTTCTTAGTATTCCATCCAGTTTATCTTTTTTTGATATCTTATCTTTTTTCTCTGGTTTCTCTTCTTTCTCCTGGTGTTTCTCTTCGGTCTGGGGTTTCCCTCCCTCAGCCTCCTCTCTAACCTTCGTTATTCCCTCCAGATCCGTTCTCTCTGTTTTCCCTATTTGTTCCCTGAGCATCTTCATAACCTGCTCAGGTTCTATTCTCCCAAGGTCAGGTATATCCTCATCCCTCTCTTCTTTCTCAACCCGCTCCTGTAACTCTTTTACAACTCTCTTATCTTCTTCCACTGGTTTATTCTTCTCCTTATTGATCTCACCTCCGTTTGGAGTGATAGGTTCACCTCTGAGTTTCCTCAAAATCTCCTCTTTAGACATGATCTCAACAGGAAGAAGTTTTCTCTCCACACCCCCCTCTCTTTTCTCAGGGGGTTTGGTTGTTGGTTTCTCAGGGGGTTTGGTTGTTGGTTTCTCAGGGGGTTTGGTTGTTGGTTTCTCTTCGATTGGTTTAGTTGTTGGTTCCTTCACACTGAATAAACTCTTAACCACACCAAAAAAGCCCGCATCCTTCTCAGGCGGTTTAGCTGCTGGTTTCTCAGGCGGTTTTTCCGGTGGCCTGGCAGGTGGTTTCTCATCTTCCTTTTCTATTTTCTCCCATTCCTTCCTGAGGAGCATGAAGTCATCATCTAATCTATCAAGTTCCTTGATTTTTTCCTTGATATCCTCTATTGCCTCATCCTTCTTTTTCCCTTTGTTTTTCTCCATTTAAGCAGCTAATTTAGTTCTATTACATTAGTATATTTAAGCATATATGGTTTATAATTGTATCTCTACAATCAATAAACGGCGGTTGAAGATTTTTTAAACTTTAACTGTGAATATAATATTTAGTGTTCGTTTATTTTTTGTAGTTTGTGAGGGCATATCCCTAATGATATGCCTGATTAGTACACAAAGAGAGACTAAACCTGATGTGGACTTCTGCCTATAGGAGGCAGCCAAGCGAATTAACACCAGTTGATCCTGCTGGAGACTACTGCTTTTGGGGTCCGATTAAGCCATGCAAGTCATCCTCTCTTCGGAGGGGAGGCGGAAAGCTCAGTAACACGTGGACAACCTGCCCTTGGGAGGGGGATAAACCCGGGAAACTGGGGCTAATACCCCATAGATGAGGACCTCTGGAATGAACCTCACCTAAATGATTCGTCGCCCAAGGATGGGTCTGCGGTGGATTAGGTAGACGTTAGAGTAATGATCTAACGTGCCTACAATCCGTACCGGCTATGAGAGTAGGAGCCGGGAGATGGATACTGAGACAACGATCCAGACCCTACGGGGTGCAGCAGGCGCGAAACCTCTGCAATGCACGAAAGTGTGACAGGGGGACCCCAAGTGTCCAAGTACTGCTTGGACTTTTACGGAGTGTAAAAAGCTCCGGGAATAAGGGCTGGGTAAGACCGGTGCCAGCCTCCGCGGTAAAACCGGCAGCTCTAGTGGTAGTCGCTTTTATTGGGCTTAAAGCATCCGTAGCCTGTTTGGAAAGTCCTCTGTGAAATCCTACCGCTTAACGGTAAGACTGGCAAAGGATACTTCCAGGCTTGGGGCCGGAAGAAGCTAGGGGCATTTCTGGGGTAGCGGTGAAATGTTATAATCCCAGAAAGGTCACCAATGGCGAAGGCACCTAGCTAGGACGGGCCCGACGGTGAGGGATGTAAGCTAGGGGAGCGAACGGGATTAGATACCCCGGTAGTCCTAGCCGTAATGAAACTTAAAGGAATTGGCGGGGGAGCACCACAAGGGGTGGAGTCTGCGGTTCAATCGGATACAACGCCGAGAAACTTACCAGGGGCGACGGCAGGATGATGGTCAAGCTGATGACTTTACCTGACGAGCCGAGAGGTAGTGCATGGCCGCCGTCAGCTCGTACCGTGAGACGTACCCTTAAGTGGGCTAACGAGCGAGACCCGTGCCTCTATTTGCTAATGCTCTTTTTTGAGGGTGTGCACTATAGAGGGACCGCTGGCGATGAGTCAGAGGAAGGTGCGGTCGACGGTAGGTCTGTATGCTCCGAATCTCCTGGGCTACACGTGGACTACAATGGCATGGACAATGGGTTGCGAGCGATGAATATGTCCCCGCTCCTTGCACACACCGCCCGTCAAACCAACCGAGTGAATTTGGGATAAGGTTCTCCCTACGGGAAAATCGAATTCTAGGTTCGCGAGGGGGGTTAAGTCGTAACAAGGTAGCTGTAGGGGGATCTGCAGCTGGATCACCTCCAAGTTTCAAGGGATGTCTACATCAGGGGTCAATTCTCTTTGTAGAAGTGGGTAACTACCCGTGGGTTTTCGGGCCCGTAGATCAGTCTGGAAGATCGTCCGCCTTGCACGCGGGAGGCCTCGGGTTCAAATCCCGACGGGTCCATTGGATTATTCACTTATTTTTTAGCTCATCATCTCACTTTAGACTATATTTATATGCTGGATTCCATTAATTATTTCGTATTGTTTTTCTCGGGTAGTAGACTTTTTATGGTCGGCCTGGCATTGGAGACTACCCCTTTTTTAGGTATTCAGGTTCAGTAGAAATTGTTCATATGCAGTCTCCCTTTTTTGGGGGATAAAGTGAGTACACAAGTGGCTCGCCAGAGAGGATGTGTAGGTTAAACCATGCAGTGGATGGCTTGGCTTGATTGCTGATGAAGGACGTGGCAAGCTGCGATAAGCTCCGGGTAGGTGCAAGCAGCCTTTGATCCGGGGGTTTCCGAATTATCCCCCT
Organism: Candidatus Altarchaeales archaeon ex4484_2; assembly: GCA_002254565.1. Lineage (GTDB taxonomy): Archaea > Altiarchaeota > Altiarchaeia > IMC4 > QMZM01 > EX4484-2. The sequence continues at coordinate 17,054 of NJEG01000020.1, forward strand.
TAGGGGATGGGAACGCAGGGAATTGAAACATCTTAGTACCTGCAGGAAAAGAAAGCAATAGCGATCCGGTTAGTAAAGGCGATCGAAAGCCGGACAGGGCAAACTGAATCCCCAGTAGAAATACTGGGGGGATGTGGTGTGGCCTTCTTTAAAGCCTTCACTAGCTTAGACGAAGTTTCCTGGAATGGAATGCCGTAGACGGTGATAGCCCGGTAGTCGAATGCTGGAAAGGCTTGAGAAGGTTCAAGAGTAGCGGGCATTGGATATTGCTCGTGAATGTTGGAGGCATTAACTCCAAACCCTAAATACTAATCAAGACCGATAGCGCACTAGTACCGTGAGGGAAAAATGAAAAGGATCCCTGGCAGGAGGTGACAAGAACCTGAAATTGCATGGTAATAGCTAGATACTGCGGTTTTACGTCCATGTGAAGGACACGAGCATGGACTTGGCTGTAGTATCGTCCGTCTTGAAACACGGGACAGGGAGTGTATTTATGTGGTGACCCGAAAGGGATAGCGAAAGCAAAAGTCCGCATCTCCGTAAGGAGTGAGGGACGTGGTATTGCTGCCATGAATCACGTGGATACAACCTGAAACCAGGCGATCTAATCCGGGGCAGGGCGAAGTCCCACGGCTGTGGGATGGAGGCCCGCAAGAGTTTCTGGGCTCAATCCGTTCTCGTGACCCTGGAATAGAGGTGAAATGCTAATCGCGCTTGGTGATAGCAGGTTCCTCCTGAAATAGCTCTAAGGCTAGTCTGGCTGGAGATTAAGCATGGGGTAGAGCACTGATTGGATAGCCAGGGAGAGCAATCTCCCACTATCCTGTCAAACTCCGAATCCATGTTTATCTGAGAAGGCTGGAAAGAGGGTTGGGGGGTAAGCCCCTGATCCGAAAGGGAAACAACCCTGCTTGTGGTTAAGGCCCCTAAGTACAGACTAAGTGTAAGCAAGGGCGTCTTAGGTCTAAGACAACGAGAAGGTTAGCTTAGAAGCAGCTATCCTCTAAGGAGTGCGTAACAGCTCACTCGTCGAGATTTAGGGCCTCGAAAATGGACGGGACTAAGTCTGTCGCCGATACCACAACGTTCCTGTAAAGGAAATCGCGTAAGGAGGTGTCTTGCGGGAGCAGAAGCTTCTCCGTGAGGAGTGGTGGATCCCGCTTGAATAAGAATCCTGTCGGTAGTAGCAGCAAATCCTGGTGAGAATCCGGGACGTCTGAAGGGCCAGGGTTCCTCAACAATGATCTTCAGTTGAGGGTTAGCCGATCCTAAGGTAACTGTAATTCAGCTTAACCGAAAGGGAAACTGGTTAATATTCCAGTGCCTTACAGGTACATTCGGCAACGAAAGTTTGTCTCCTGACTCTTCGAGGTAGCTTGGGTACGGTTGTCGCCGTATCTAATGGAACTAAGACTGTGGAGTACCGTAACGGTGAGAACCAGTCTAAGTCCTGAATGGTTCCCTTGAGGGAATCCAGGCAATCCTCGGAGACCATGAAAAGGGAGATGATCGAATCCTGTAAGTTCGTACCGAGAACTGACACAGGTGCCCCTAGGTGAAAAGCCTCAGACGTGGCGAGTTTAACTCTGCTTAGGGAACTCGGCAAATTAGCCCCGTAACTTTGGGATAAGGGGTGCCTGCTCTTCGCGGAGCAGGTCTCAGTAACAAAGGGGATCCGACTGTTTAATAAAAACGTAGGTCCCTGCTAGTTCGTAAGGATGTGTATAGGGGCTGATACCTGCCCAGTGTCGGTATGTTAAACTCCGGTTCAACGGAGCTAAGCACCGATAAACGGCGGGGGTAACTATGACCCTCTTAAGGTAGCGAAATGCCTTGCCGCTTAATTAGCGGCCTGCATCAATGGTTTAACGAGATCCCCACTGTCCCAAGCAGAGGCTCGGCGAACCCACCATTCTGGTGAAAAGGCCAGAGACTTCCAGTGGGACGCGAATGTTGGGTTGTGATTAGTGTTGCGCAGTGTAGGTGGTAGACTTCGAAGTTCCGATTCCGGTTGGAATGGAGTCATCGATGAGACACCACCCTTTACTGACCGCTTCCCTAATTCCTGAATAAGGAAGACACCTGCAGGTGGGCGGTTCGACTGGGGCGGTACACCGTTGAAAAAATATCGACGGTATCTAACGGTTGGCTCAGCCCTGTCAGAAATGGGGCGTAGAGGACAAGACCAAAAGCCAGCCTGACTGGATTTCGATCAACAAGAAATCCTGGGACGAAAGTCTAGTCTAGCGAACCTCGATACCTCCTTAATGGGGGTTCGAGCTGATGGAAAAGCTACCCCGGGGATAACTGAGTGGTCGCGGGCTAGAGTACAAATCGACCCCGCGTCTTGCTACTTCGCTGTCGGCTCATTCCATCCTGGCTGTGCAGCAGCAGCCAAGGGTGGGGTTGTTCGCCCATTAAAGGGATACGTGAGCTGGGTTTAGAACGTCGCGAGACAGTTTGGCGGCATCTACTGGGAGTGTATCCTACCTGAGGGGAAGGCCCATTTAGTACGAGAGGAACAATGGGCCGCAGCCTCTGGTGTACCAGTTGTCTGACAGGGCATGCTGGGTAGCTACGCTGTGGTCGATAAAGGCTGAAAGCATCTAGGCCTGAAGCGATTCCCAAATAAGAGGTAGGTTAAGGCTCTCCTATAAGAGGAGTTTGATAGGCAGGGGGTGTAAGTACTAAGCTTCGGCGAGGTATTAAGCCTACCTGTACTAACCGCTTTATGCCTGTGCATCCCTAGCGATAAGCCACTTGTGTACTATCTTTTTAGGTAGCGGCTGGAGGGTTTCCCCTATGCTGTTTTGGCCAGCCTTTTCTAAAGGCTGAAGGGAGGAAGTTCCATCCATCCTACCTTAATGCAGTTCCGTGAGGGGTTCCCTGAGAGGGGATTGGTTTGTTTACAGAGACGAGATGCCTTATATCATGAGACAGTGATTCCTTGTGGATGAGGAGTATGGTATTATGGCTTGTGAAACGAAACAAACCCTGCTGGGATGCAACTCCATGTTTGGAGGCTTAGACGAATACCCTCACTCTCTTTATGGGAGCGACAGAAGATGGACTACAGGCCGCTGCCTTATCTAATCATTCTATTTATATATATATTCCATATTTATTGTACGTAAAATGTCAGCTCACACCAAGAAGGTTGGTTCTCTCGGGCGTTATGGGCCACGGATTGGCAGGAAGCTTAGAGATGAGATGAAGCAGATTGAGGACCAGGTCAAGAAAAACAGGTGTCCTAGCTGTAACGGCCGGGTTAAGAGGAAGGCTGTTGGAATCTACCGGTGCAGGTCCTGTGGGAACACCTTCACTGGAGGTGCTTACTGGACTTTCGAGGAGGCTCGGATTAGGGTAAAATCTAAGGCCGTAAGTAAGCCCTCTACGATTGATGAGCCTGTCTTGGAGAGTGATGTTGAAGAGTCTTCTGGGCTTGAGGAGCCTGAGCTTGATGAGCCTGTCTTGGGGAGTGATGTTGAAGATTCTTCTGGGCTTGAGGTGGAAAAAATTGAGGAGGATGAGAAATGATTTATGTCTGTATTGAATGTGGTGCTGAGTTCGACTACGAGCACCTGACGAAGCACAGGATGAAGTGCACAAAGTGCAGGGAGAAACGGTCTAATATATGGATAAAGAAGCGGATGACGGAGATGCAGCCGAAGACTGTGAAGGCTTTATGAATGAGTTGAGGGTGCAGGTTACGATACCCTCTGATATAGCTGAAATCTGTCGACGGGCGATATCCCTTGAGTCCTCTCACGCTGGGTTGAGGAAGACCGAGGTTATGTTTTCATGTTCTGGTGATGGGCTTGAGTTGAGGGTGCTGGCTGGGGATTATTCTTCCTTGAGGGCTGCATTGAATACCTACCTCCGGCTTATTACCATGTGCGTTACTATTATACCTTTAAACAAATAATTATATGGAAAATGGACGCAATACCACAACAGCTTCAGGATAAGTTGATGCAGTTTCAGGAGATGCAGAATCAGTTGCAGAGTATCGCATTCCAGGGGCAGCAGATGAGGCAGCAGCTTTTGGAGATAGACCATGCCCTAGAGGCTCTTGAGAAATCCGGGGATAACAGGGTTTATGAGAAAGCCGGGCCCTTGTTTATTGAGTCAGATGCGGGTAAAACGAAAGATAAGCTCAAAGACGACAAGGAGTTGAAGGAAGCTCGCTTGAAGTCTCTGGAGAAGCAAGAGTCCAAGCTGAAGGAGAAACTATCCACTTTAGGTAAAGATATACAAGGCCAGATGGGTGGAGTACAATCCGGTGGATTGGTTGCGGAATAAAAAATTGTTCAGATGATGACACCGACCCAGGCTGACACGTGATGACAAGGGTAGCTGCTGATGAACTCAAATATTGACTTCTCTTTCCATTATTTTGTCTACCCCCCTCTCAAGATCTTCTATGCTGCCTGAGTTGTTTATTATATAATCTGCCCTCTCCTTTAATCTCTTTATGTATTTCTCTGTCTCCCTGTTGTCTGCCTGCTCAAATTCCTCCCAGCTAATAGCTGCTTCACCCTTCTCCGCTCGCTTCCTGACTCTCCCGTATCTATCCTCTGGATTCGAGTGTATGTAGACGAGGATATTATGTGGATACCTCCTTAAAAGCTCTACCTCGTTCTCGTATCTTATACCGTCTACTACTATCATGTCAGAGCAGCAGTCCCTTAGATCTTTCTCGAAGGCGTTGACTATAACATCCTGGCTGAATTCTTTCCTCAGCATCCTGCCCAGCTTCTGCAGGTTTCTTCTGTTTTTGGGGAGATTCAGCCTCTCAAGGATGTCCATGAATATCTGCGAGAACCTCCGATAATCTGCATTATATCTCCTTGTGAGGTATTTCGCTGCCACAGTCTTGCCCGACCCAATCCTGCCAATTAAGCCAACAACCAATTCCATTACTCTATTTATAAGATTACACTCAAAAAAGGATATACTCTAAAATGTCGAAACTGATTGTTACAGAGAAGCCTAATGTCGCGGAGCGGATAGCTGGGTCTATCGGGAATGCTAAGAAAAAAAGGAGGGGTGGTATCGCCTACTATGTTGTTGGAGATGTTATTGTCGCCCCTGCTGTGGGTCACATATACACCCTGATGGAGAAGGAGAAGGGCTTATGGAAGTATCCCGTCTTCGACATCGAGTGGGTTCCCAGCTACAAGGCCAGCAAGAGCTCTGCTTTCACCAGGAAATACCTTGACAACATCAAACACTTAAGTAAGGGGTGTGATGAGTTCATCAACGCATGCGACTACGATATCGAGGGTGAGGTCATAGGATACAATGTTATCAAGCATGCCTGTGGAGTGGATCCCCTCTCTAATAGAGTGCACAGGATGAAGTATTCCTCCCTCACCAGCAAATCCATCACCGAGGCTTACCGGTCACTGGAAAAGATAAATAGGGGGATGGTGGATGCTGGTTTAACGAGACATGTGCTGGACTGGTACTGGGGCATAAACCTGTCCAGGGCATTGACTCTGGCTATCAGGAGAGCCAGGGGGTATACTACCCTGAGTATTGGGAGGGTTCAGGGTCCGGCCCTGAAGTTTCTAGCCTTAAGGGACAGGAAAATAAACGCCTTCAAGCCTGAACCCTACTGGGAGCTTGTGATGGTATTGCTCAAGAACAGGATAAAGTTCACGGCATTGCATGTGGAGGACCGTTTCTTGGATGAAAAGAAGGCCCTGGAGTCGAAGAAGAAGTGCGGTGTTAAGGCGTTAGTTAAAAAAATCAGTAGACGAAAGTCCAAGAAGAAACCACCCTACCCGTTTGATTTAACCACCCTGCAGACTGAGGCATACCGGGTCTTTAAGATAAGCCCCAAAGACACTCTACAAATAGCGCAAGAACTTTACACTAGCGCCTTCATAAGCTATCCCCGGACTTCATCCCAGCAATTACCGTCTGACATAGACTACGCGGATATCATAAAAAAGCTTTCATCTATGAAGGAATACGAGAAAGAGACCAAGCATCTTTTGAGCATGAAGACGCTTAAACCAAAGAACGGGAGGAAGAAAGACCCCGCACATCCCGCCATACACCCGACGGGGGAGATACCCGGGAACTTGGGCGGGGGGAACAAGAAGATATTTGACCTCATCTGCAGGCGGTTTTTCGCCTCCTTCGGGGATTACGCGATCAGGGAATCAATCAAGGTTGAGTTCGACAACAACGGGGAAGTATTCATATCCAAGGGCGCATCAACCGTGGAGCCGGGATGGCAGACCCTCTATGGGAACTACACGAGATTCAAGGAGGAGGAATTACCTCCCCTGGAAAAGGGTGAGCTCTTGGATGTTAAGGATGTGTTACTGCAAGGGAAGGAAACCCAACCCCCTAAAAGGTACACACCCTCGTCCATAATCCGGGAGATGGAGAAAAAGAATCTTGGGACTAAGGCAACCAGGTCACAGATTATTGATATATTGTTCAGGAGAGGTTACCTGAAGGGTAAGTCGATTGAGGTAACCCCTCTTGGCTTGAGTGTTGTGGACACCATGGAAAAGTACTGCCCTAATGTTTTAAGCGAGAAGCTGACCCGGAAGTTCGAGTCCGAGATGGAGAAGATAAGGTCCGGTGAACTGGATAAGGGCAGGGTGTTGGAGGAGGGCCGGGATGCATTACTGGAGATAACGGATGAATTCAAGAGGAGTGAGGGGGAGATTGGAGCTGAGCTGGCGAAGTCGTTCAGGTCCGCGAACCAGAGAGAGAATCTTGGACCGTGTCTTGAGTGTGACGGCAGTCTTGTTTTGCGGAAATCCAAGTACGGGGGTTTCTTTGTTGGCTGCAGCAACTACCCCAAGTGCACTTTCAAGATTTCCATACCCAAGGGCAGGGTGAGGCGGACGGGTAAATGCCCTAGCTGCGGTTACGCTGTTCTCACATTAACCAGTTCCAAGAAACCTTTTAGTTTCTGCATTAACCCTAAATGCAAGAGCAAGACGGGCAACTAGGAGTAGTCTCTTAGGACTGTGAGTAGTTTCTCTATTTCTTCCCCTGTGTTGTAGATGTATGCTGAGGCTCTTATCCCTTCTTTTTCTTTGAGGATATTTTTGAATAAGGGCATCGCACAATGTGATCCGGAGCGCACGCATATCTGTTCTCTGGCATCAAGTATGCCTGCCATATCGTTTGAGTCCATGTCTTCAAGCCTGAATGTGACAATGCATGCCCGATCTCTTGCATCATGTGCCCCATATACTCTGATGTTTCCCATCTCCCCCAGACCTTTCAGGAGTTGTTTGGTGAGTTTCTTCTCGTGTTCTTGTATTCTATTGTATCCTATTTTTCTGAGGTAGTCTACGGCTTCGCTGAAGCCGATTGCTCCTGAGATGTTAGGGGTTCCGGCCTCCCAGCTAGTGGGGTAGCTGGTGAGGGTGTAGTCTTCTAGTGTGACCTCTGAGACAACGCCTCCTCCTTTGTAGGGTGGCTCCAGTTTCTGGAGCTGGTCTTCTTTTATGTAGAGGGCGCCTATGCCTGTGGGGGCTAGCATTTTATGGCCTGAGAACGCATAGAAGTCGCATTTTATTTTTTTCACGTCCACGGGGATGTGTGGCACGGCTTGGGCTCCATCAATCAGGTATAAAATGTTTTTTTCTCTGCAGATCTCTCCTATCTCTTCCACTGGGTTTATGTTCCCGAGGACGTTTGATATGTGGGTTACTGCTACCAGCCTTGTTTTTTCGCTTATTTTTTCTCTAAAGTCTTGGGGGTTGAGTCTCCCTTCACTATCTGGGGTTATGTACTCTACCTTAACGCCTTTTGTTTTCTGGCTCAGCCAGGGCAGGAGGTTGCTGTGGTGTTCTATAGCTGTGGTCAGTACCTTATCTCCCTTCTGGAGTTCCAGTGCTAGGGCGACCTGGTTTATCCCCTCTGTTGTGTTCCGGTTGAAGATGATCTCCTGAGGCCTGGCGTTTATTAGGGATGCAACTGTCTCCCGTGATTGATCGTATTCTTCTGAGGCCTTCTGTGAGATGCGGTATATTCCCCGGTGGATGTTGGCCCGGTAACTGTGGTAGTATTCTGTGACCGCCTTGGTCACCTGCAGGGGTGTGAGCGTTGATGCAGTATTGTCCAGGTAGATGACTCCCGTCTCTAGTATTGGGTAGTCCTCTCTTATTTCTTCCGTGTTCATCGATTATTTAATGGTTTTTTCACAATAAATGACATCCTCCTTTTTTTGGTGGGCCCGTGGCTCAGCCTGGTTAGAGCGCTCGACTGATAATACCCCCCCATAATTGGGGCATTAGACATCGAGAAGTCCTGAGTTCAAATCTCAGCGGGCCCATACCTTTTTCTTTGAGAAAGAAAAAGCCATCACCAAAAAGAAACCATTTTGTTTTCTATTAATTGTATTGGAGGATGAGGGGGTGGGGGTGATAAGAGAGGAGACCATTGGTTCCTGTTCTTGTGTATAACTCATCTGCGGGCTCGTCTCCTAAACCGCGTCCCTCAGGGACCCAGTTTCAAGCTAATTCTGACCCACCCCCCGATTATCCCAAAGAAACAGTTACTTTGTAGGAATAGTAGTGAAGTGGGTGTTGTACTGCTCTTGTTTTCAAATCCCCTGCAGGCTCTTTTCTGATTATATATATCTCTTGCTTCCTAAGTCCATAACCTGAAGATGATGAGGAAAACGATTATTCTGCTGATGTTTTATACCGCAATGCTAAGCGGTTGCCTTGATTTATTTATGGATGACCCCATAACCCAGGAGGCTATAGATAAAAAAGACCCGGAAATCTGCAAGCAACTGGATGAGAAAAGCGAGCAGGAAAGATGTTTCAGGCGGGTGGCGGAAGAAACCAAGAACCCGGATATCTGCGGAGACTACTTCAGAAACAACCAGGAGGGAATGGATGACTGCCTAATGTACTCAGCTCCCGAAGCAGACAACCTTGATGCATGCAAAAAAATAACCGACTCCGTGAAAAAAGCACGCTGCTATAAAGACATAGGCATCAACAGGAATGATGAAAACATCTGCGGTGAAACAAAAAAAATCGATGAAAAAAGCGGCAGTGAATGCTACAGCCAAGTAGCAATAACAAAAAACAACGCGGAATTGTGCAAGGAAATAACAACAGAATACCTGAGGGAACAATGCTACCGGGACATAGCTGTCGCATCAAACAAGCCTGAGGTATGCGATAACCTAGCCGACCCGGATAAGATAGCAGCATGCAAGGGACAGGTCACCGGAAACATTAAAGAATGCGAGAAGATACAGGACATAAATGAGAGAGAGAAATGCATTGTGGCAGCTGCTCCGCGAAGCGGGAGTGAAGAAGACTGTGAAAAAATAAAAAACCAGAAACTAAAAGAAGACTGCTACCAAAACGTGGCAGCAGCAACAGGGAAAGAAAGCATATGCGATAAACTAAAAGACTATAAAAAAGACAGATGCCTATCGGATGTGGCTAAGTTTAATAAAAACCCGGAAACCTGCAAAAAAATATCTGACGTATACGAACAAAACATATGCTTTGAGAACATCGCGTTAGCAGAAAACAACAAAAATATATGTAACGATATAGCTGACCCGGAGAGGCGGGAAACATGCGAGGAGAGGGTGGATGATAAAAAAGACACTAATATAATAAAGGATGTCTCAGATGGATTAAGCAGTTTGCTGGGGGGTGGTGGGGATGAAACAACCACCACCACAATTAAGACATCAGAGGAGAGCGCAAACGGAAGCGGCCAGGAGGGGGTGATAGATAAGCCGCTGGAATACGGCCTGGATGATTTAGACGATAACGGATGCACTCCAGTAGAGAAAGCTGTGAAGACAGGAGGCGGGGATACGATATGCCGGTGCATAGACGGCTACAGCAGAGTGTATGTCAATGATAAACCCTACTGCAAGTTCAATAAACCAGAGGATACCGGGATGTCACAAAACGATTTAAGGAAAGTGGAATACACAATAAGAAACCTCCATAACTACGAAAGCGAGGTTGTTACTGTAACAGTCGAAGGTAATGAGCTCAAGTTTGGGGTGATACGGAAGGCGAACGGTCAGCTGTTATATACCTTGGACGGAGAGACATATGGCGACGACCTAGCGGATACGGTTAACCCCGGGGCAATAAGCCAGGTGGGGGATGCGATAGGCAGTGCCTTTGGTGTAGTAAGTGAGGGGATATCAAGTTTGTTCACGGGAGCGGAACACAGAGATAAAAACCCTGAAACAGATTTAAGGTATAATCTGGGGAAGGAGACGTTGGAGGAATACAGACCCCTTAATAATAAGTTAACCGGATTGCAGAGGGATCATTTCGCACAAGCCTTTGTGAAATATGTGGATCAGAGGAAGTCAGGGCGTGCATGGGATCAGATATACAATGATCCGCAGGAGTTATTCATAGGCGGCCCTCAAGGGAAAGGCGGTGGCTCAGAGCTAGCATTATCTGACAGGGAATATTTCCTCTTGATGGAGGAGGCATACCAGAAATACAACCTAAAAAAAGAACTCTGAACTCGATTCACTTGATAAACTCATTGGGCTCATATTCCATTCTGTGTGGGAGGTGGGAAATGAGGCGGGAAACAAAGGACAGGATTTTGATGGGTGTTATGGGGGCTGCTTTTTTCCTGAACATCACCTTCATCAGTTTATATCCGTCAACAATCAAGGAACTGGCTGTTATAGGATATCTGCTGCTTGGGGTGGGGTTTTTGTTATTTATCTTGTCTGTGGTAACGCTTCGAAGCAAAGGCAACAACTCTCTGGTTGAGGAAGGAATCTACGGCATAATCCGGCACCCAATGTATCTGGGCGGGATGCTGATGTTTTTATCTCATCCATTCTTCAGCCAGAGTTGGGTGGTTGTGGCTGGCAGTGTTGTGGCTGTTGTTTGTTGCATCCTGAGTATGTGCGCGGCAGACCAACGCAATATTGAGAAATTCGGCGTATCCTATGAGAGATACATGCAGAAGGTGCCGGGAATGAATATTCTTCAGGGGATAATACAAAAAACACGGCACAAAAAAACCTAGCGCATAAAATCGCAATACAATAGTCTTCCAACAAAGAAAACCTGGAAAAAAACACAAAATCATTAAACATGGCACAATATAAACTCACTGTCCCGGATCATAAAACATTAAAGAAGAAAACACTTGCCGCAATAATCAAAGCATCTGGTTTAACAACAGAAGAATTCAAAAAACTTCTTTAGTAGTCGGGCACTCCTGTCTTGGAAAAAAAGTTAGGCACTACATTCTACACATTCACAACTCATCCAAACACCAGCTCTCAGATAAACAGAATAACCGACAGATTTTTTACCCTCAACTCCCTAAATCAGAAATGCATGGAGAAACTGGATTTATATTATAACAGAGAAAACGGCAACGTATACCATGAAGGGATAGCATCTGAGATACCGGACCGCATCAGCCAGCCCCTCCTCCAAAGGCGGGTTGAAACACTAATAGGCCGGAAGGGGTTGAAGGCCTCATACAATACCGGGAAAAGCTACATGAAACCTCTCCTGAACACACTCCACCAGAAAAACAAAAAAGAGAGCCTGGACCTGATGCTCAAACACCTCTCACGTAGAGGCTTCGGCGGCCTCAAATGCACTGAACTAAAAAAAGACTACATGAAGATAAGAGTGAAAAACTGCTTCAACGCCCTACCCTATTCCCAATCCAACAAAAAAGTATGCTTTGAGATGGCAGGGATACTGGCAGCATGCGGCGAGGTGTTGATGGGCGAGGGGATGGACTGCATGGAAACAGCGTGCACCTCCCAGGGAAACCCATACTGCGACTTCCATGTATTCTCCCACGGCCTGAAAACAAAAGAAAAAAAAGATGAGATAATAAACTCCATCCACCCTCCAGAGGAGGGTCTGGTGAAACACAATGCATTCCATGACCCCCTTAGGGGGGAGACGATATTCAAAGACGGATCCTCACTAATCCTGCCACAGGGGTATATGGCACACTACCAGAGAGAACTTGAATCACTCCTCGGTGAGAAACCAACAAAAAAGATGGAATACATTCTCACAAAAAAATCCTCGATAGTAACGGCAAACACCATAAAAAACAAGAAAGCAGCAGGCTATTTGCACTCACCTGTCAACTTCCTCCTTAGAGAGATGGTCAAACAAACACAGAGTAGAGGGTTTGGCATACCTATAGTGCAGGAGTTTTATCCGGGTAAGCCCTATCTGAGGTTGATTGTGAAAAACAGCTTCAACGCACATGGTTACTTTAAAGCTCGTAAGCCGGTATGCTACCGGATGGCGGCACTATGCGCGGGATTTGGGACAGCATTATTCAACAGAGATATGGATTGTATGGAAACCAAGTGCACGGCAAAAGGGGACCGCTTCTGTGAGTTTATAGTTTATGTGAACCCTCATCGGAGAATACAGAGCGGCCGCTCCCAGAAAAGAAGCATACAGGAGATGGCTACTCTAGCTTCTCTGTGATATCCACCCAAAATCTGAACTCATCAAGCTGCTTCTTAAGCTTATAGGGCATCCCCCTCCCATACTCCGAAAGCCAGCCGTTAACCGGGAAATCCCTTATTACTGACTCATCAGCTACCTCAACTCTCTGAACAAACTCCGCCAAACCCCTGTTTCTTATAAGAGACTTCATGGGCTCAAAAACGCCGCTGAAGGTAGCCCATACCTTAAAAACAGTATCAGGATACCTCCCCCCTCCCATATCAACAGCAAGAAGATCGCATCCCCTGGTTTCATCCATTACCGCCTCAACAGTCTCAAAAGACCTCACGTCTCCTTCAACAAAAACAAGATTCCCGTATTCTGCCTGGAGTTCATTCATCGCCTCCCTGGCCTGCACGCTCTTGTCCACAGCAACCACCTTCTTCGCCTTCTTAACGTACCCCCTGGTTGACTCCCCAAGGTGCGGTCCCACCTCTATCACAGTATCTTCTTCATCCACCATATCTGCCAGGAGTTTCCTGTATCTCTCCTTCCTGTACGCTATCCGTATCATCCCCATGAACCCTAAGTGATTATAAATGTGAAGTGTGTATAATATATCATCTCTTGTATGTTGCTTGTTTACTGTAGAAAGATAGGATTAAGACCTTATTAGGTGCTTAGAGATGAAACTGGATAAGCTGGAGATTAACGGGTTCAAGTCCTTCAAGAACAAAACGGTTATGGAGTTCCCCGATAGCTTCACCGCGATAATAGGGCCCAACGGCTCTGGCAAGAGCAACATAATAGACTCCATATGTTTCGTTTTGGGGAAATCCAGGGGTCTGCGGGCTAACACATTAACTGATTTAATCTATAACGGGGGTGTTGGCGGGAGGAAGGCTGAGTCAGCCCGGGTTAACATGTTCCTTAAAAACAGCAGAGGAGAGAGAACTAAATTCACTCGGGAGATTAAAGCCGACGGCCGGAGCATCTACAAAATAAACGATAAACGTTCCACCAGGCAGGAGATTCTTGAGATGGTAGGTGACTCCGAATACAACATTGTGTTGCAGGATGACGTAACCAAATTGATTGATATGCGCCCGGTGGAACGCAGGGGTATCATCGACGACCTGTGCGGTATCAGGGAATACGACGAGAAGAAGGAGAAGGCTCTAAGGGAGCTGGAGAAGGTTGAGGACCGGATATCTGATGCATACATCGTGTTAGGTGAGAAGGAGACTTATCTCGAGCAGTTGGGCGTTGAGAGAGATGAGGCCTTAAGATATCAGTCGCTGCAGAAGGAGTTAGGGGATCTGAAGGCGTCCCTGATCTACAGGGACATGATCCGGCACCAAAACAGGATACATTCTCTTGAGCTGGAGCTGGAGCAGCTCACCAAGGATCGGGATGAGAAAAGAGCTGGTCTGGCTGAAATCAGGTCGAAGACAAACACACTAAATTCTAAACTGAAGGACATTAAGGTAGAAATACAGCGCGTCGAGAAAGAGAAGGGTGGTGCAAGTCTCCAGAGAAAGAGGGAGAAGCTTATTCGTTTAGAGAACCAGTTCGAGAACTCAGCCAACGAAAAAAAGAAGCTGGAAAAAGATATCAACAAGTATTCCCTGAAAAAGAAAATCCTTGAGGAGGAGATTGAGGGGATTGATTCAGAGCTTGGGAGCATATCCAGCAAACTAAAAGAGATGGAGTCCCTGATAGCGAAGGAGGAGGAGAGGGTAGGTAACCTTGAGCTGGAGGGGGAGATTGACAGCTTGAAGACCAGGATTTTCGAGTTATACTCACAAATAGAGCTTAACGTGGACAGGAGAGGGGAGGATGATAGGAAACTCATGGAGCTTGAGGAAAGAAAGAAGGTGATTGATTCGGAAATCAAGGAGTCTCTGGCTGGTGAGAAGAAGCTTTCCACTATTGTGAAGGAGAAAATCAGGGAGAATAAATCTAATTTCGAGGAATATGACCGGTTGCGGGAAGAGATACCCCGACTTGAGAGGGAAAGGGAGGTTATAATAAACGAGTTGAACCTTATCAGGGTTAAGGTAGCTAAGAAGAAAACGGAAATCAAGACCTTGGAGTCCAGCAGTGGCGGGCTCAGGGGTGCTGTTTCTGCGGTAATGAATCTGGGGGGTGTGGTGGATGGAATCCATGGGACAGTATCTCAGCTTGGGGGTTTAACCAACAAAGAATATGAGCTGGCATTGCAGGTTGCTGCTGGAGCCGGCATGCAGTATATGGTGGTGGAAAATGATAAGGTAGCTACTGATTGCATACAATACCTGAGGAAGAAGAAAATCGGCCGACTGACTTTTCTACCCCTGAACAAGATTAAATCCAAGACCAGTGGCAAGGCACCTACGGGTTCCCTGGGGTTTGCGAGAGATTTCATCGACACGAAAAAAAAGTACAGGCCCGCATTCGACTACATTTTCAGGGACACTGTATTGGTTAAGGACTTGGACGCCGCTAGACTGCTGGGGGTGGGTAAATACCGGATGGTTACATTAGACGGTGACCTGTTGCTGCCTTCTGGGTCCATGACCGGTGGTTTTTTGAAGAAAGACCGTTTCGTGAAGATGTCCTTTTCTAATACTGAGGAACTGGAGAAGGAGGTTAAGGTCTTGGAGAGGCAGATTATTGAGTTAGACGGGGAGCAGCAGAAGCTGTCATTGGAGAAGCAGAAGATGGGGAAGCGGCTTTCTTTTTTGGAGAATTCGGTAGGGGAGGCTCGCACCAACGTGGAAAAAATCAGGCTCGAAGAGGGGAATCTCATGGCCCGCAGGGGTGAGCTGAAAGAGAAGCTTGTGGGTGTGGATTCAAGGATTTCTGAACTGAAAAAGTCTGTGAAGAATAGAGATAAAGAGATTAAGTCCTCAAGGAAGGAAATACTGAACCAGGAAACGAAGCTGGAGAAGCTTTTAGGTAAGCGATCCGAGAAGAGTCTTGAGCGATTAGATAAGTTAAGGGACGAGCACAGGAACCTTGATGTTGAGGCAGGTAGATTGGATGAGAAAAGGAGTCTCTTGTTGAACCAGATAGGTGAGCTGAATACTCTGATCAAGAGCATGCAGTCTGACGCTTCCAGGCTTGAGTCCCAGGTATCTGAGGTTAAGGCATCCCTTAATTCATTGAAGGGTGAGCTATATAAGCTTGAAGCCGAGAACAGGGCATCGGTTGAGGAACTGCGGCGATTGATGGATGAGAGATCTGTCCTGGAGGATGAGATTGGTTCATCAAGTGATGGCTTGAGTTCGCTGGAGGAATCCCTTGATGAATTAAATGATAGACTTAACTCATCTTCGGTGGATAAGGCCCGGTTGGAGACTAAGTTATCTGATCTGGTTAAGGAGTTCAGGGACTACCGGAACTTTGAGCCTGTTGACTCCACCATCAGGTATATGGAGTCTCGCCTTGTTGAGGTGGAGGGGGAGCTGGAGTCTTTTGGTTCCGTTAATTTGAAGTCTATTGAGAGCTATGATGTCCTGAGGGAGGGGATTGATGAGACCCGGGAGAAGGTTGAGGTCTTGAAGGGGGAAAGAGAGAGCATCTTCGGGTTCATGGAGGGCGTGGAAAAAAAGAAGAGGGCGGTGTTTATGGAGGCCTTTGAGGTGGTTAACGATAATTTCGCACGCATATATAATGAGCTCTCAGGAGGGGAGGGTGGTCTCTCCCTCGACAACCCCAGAGATATCTCAGACTCGGGTTTGTTGATTAATGCCTCACCCTTGGGCAAGAAGCTGGTGGATGTTGATGCCATGTCCGGGGGGGAGAAGGCGTTGACTTGTTCTGCGTTTATGTTGGCTATTCAGCGGTTTAAGCCATCGCATTTTTATATAGTGGATGAGTTGGATGCAGCCCTGGATGTGGAGAACTCTCTTCGCCTGGCTAGGATGTTGAGGGATTCAGGCTCGCAGTTTGTGATGGTAACCCATAATGATTCCCTGATGAAGCATGCTGAGTCCGTTATTGGTGTTACATTAAGCGAGGGTGTTTCCGAGATTGTGGGCGTGAAACTGGAGCAGACATAACTCTATTAATCTTGTAGAGGTTTTCAGCAACCCTGGAAGATGGTGCGAATAAACGCGGCAATGGTTAACCCCCTCCACTCAGCTATTTGCTCTGTCGAAGAGGCAGAACCCAAGCTAACCTGCTCAGCAAGTACGGGGGCGTGCGCGAAAAATGCAGCTCTCCTGAGGTCCCCACTAAAAGATTAGAACCTGAATTTGACAGTTAATCTATTTGACCTTTAGGGTTAATAAAAATCCGTGGTTTTCGTTTCTGAAAATCTGGCGTTTCGCCAGATTATTGGTTTCATCATCAAATAAAAGGCAATTCCGTCTGTGAACTGAGAGCCTTATGGCTGATCATGTGCCTGGATTCACCTGGAAAACGTGGGTTTCCGCGCTACCCGAACGATAGATTCAGGAATCTGGTGACGTTGACGAATTTCCTGGAGAGGATTCGGCCTGAAATCATCGAATGCGATGACAAGTGTCAAACGCCTCAGACGATCCAGAAATGTTTTTTTGGTTTTACCTGTGAAACCAACCGCCTCCTGGATTAAGCCAACGAACAGTGTGGTGATCATGCAGACGAGCACAGCCCCGTTCACAGCATCATCGAATCAGACCCTGAACGGCCTTATCCTGTGCTCGTCCTTGAGGTCGCAGATAAGTTTCTCTATCTAATCCTTCCTCCGGCAGAGGCGTAGGGCGTTTTTAGGCTTCAGGTTTCGGCTGGACTCCAATGCAAAGAAGCCATCCAGGTTTTGGTCTCCCTCCAGTTCGGCTATGATCTCTTCATCGGTTTTCCGGGTCAGCCGCCTTTGGACTGTGACCTCGGTTGTTATGACCCTGTTATTCAGTTCCTTCGTAATCTTCTTCCGCCTGGTCATCCACTTCAAGGCCTTAACCCCCTTCTGGCGTATCTTCTCTGCCAGCTTCTCTTTCTCGGCGAGAACCTGTTTAATCTTCCGGGCTCGCTTCTCTGAGTCCTTCCTCGCTCTCCGCTCATCGAAGTAGATGTACTCGTATACCCTCCCCTGTTTCTTCCACCACCCTAACACCCGATCACCGCCTTCGTATCTGAGCAACTCCAGCATCATGTCTTCATCGACCTTCGTTATCCTCTCGCGTAGTTCAGCTGAGTTCTTAACAGCCGGGAGATGATCCCGTCCGCTGCTTAGGATCAGTTCACAGTTACCCTTTGATTTCACTCCTTTATCGAAGCTCACCAAGGCATTCCCTGGAAGCCTTGATTCAGTTGCCTAGTAATCCTTGATGAACTGTTTACTGTCCACGAGGCCGCCTTCCTCAACCGAGAAGTGGAAGGGCAGGCGTTTACCTGCAGTAATCGCTAAACCAATCTTCACCTGCCTCTTATCGGGTCTGTGATCCCTGCTGTAGCCGTGTTTCGCAAGCGCGTATTTGTTTCCGTTGAAGAACAAGGAAGTCCAGTCCATGGATATGGACTTCATCCATCAGCAGGGGATATATTTTTTCAGCGTTTCTGCCGAGCAACTCAAGACCCCGGTAGAAGGTTCTCTCATGGATCTCTCCCTGCCTTGACGCTGAACTCCATCGCAGCGGAGGATGTCTCCCGTATGTGTTCAACGCTCCTGAACACGCTATCCAGCTTATCTATTCTCGCAGAAACGAGGGACAAAGAGATAATTCTCCAGCGGCAAACCCCTCCTCTTGGTTCCGGGAGACTGGATGATGCCCGACAACCCGAGCAGGCCGTCCATCTTCTTCGTCAGCTCAGTTCCACCAGCATCTAACGTATTTATGCCCTCGTTCACAATGTTCTACTTGTGGCCGGA
This sequence comes from Candidatus Altarchaeales archaeon ex4484_2, assembly GCA_002254565.1. GTDB lineage: Archaea > Altiarchaeota > Altiarchaeia > IMC4 > QMZM01 > EX4484-2. The sequence continues at coordinate 35,333 of NJEG01000020.1, forward strand.
AAGAAAAGTCAGGATATGTCAAATTCAGGCTTCAAATCTCACATACCAACGAATCCAGAATTCAGGTTGAGGAGAATTAAAGGAGATACTTAAGCCACCACTGCCCGTATTCTCTCCATCCCCTATCCAGTGTCTCTGTCTCTTTCCTCCTCCACCCCCTGGGTTATTTGCAGCAGATGTTATCTGTTCTTCCTCACCGCCACTACAAATCCAGTCACCCCTGAATGTATACCATTACAGTCTGGTTGAGTGTAATTGTTAATCCAATCGCTTTGGGTCCAGTCAGGACAATCATAAGTAGTCTCCCATGGCAGATCTATAGCCGCCCTCGCACTCCCCCCAAACCCTAAAACCCCAACCAAGGCTATGAAAGCAACCAACAAAACCAGCACGCTCTTTCTCATCATTTAATACACTCCTCCAGTGAACCATATCTCTCTCGCATCAAGAACCTCCGCTCTGGTGACTCCGTCACTGGCTTTCCATCTCGTGATGTATGAAATCAACTCGGGCATATCGATTACTCCGTCGTCGTTGAGGTCTGCCTTATGCCCCCCCTCACCGACAGTTATTGGATAACCAACTCCATTGTGGTTGTTGTCAGCATCGAAGACGAAAAGGTAGGCTGTACTGTTGTCAGGTAAGGCTCCTAGATTAACGCTGCATGTTATTGAACTATCACTCCATGTTGAAGGTATCTGTGGCTCACGAATAGTGCAGTTATCCCAATCCGGATTATTTCCCATCATCACCCTCGAATAGGTGTCGTCTAGATACACTGCCGCAAAATACCTATAGTTTCCAAAAGCATTTGTGTAGGGCCAGCGTGAAAAACCTCCGATAGACATTGAATACGGATCCTCGCGTAAAACTTTTTCTCCACACCATCCTGAGGCACTTATGTCAATGCCATCGCTTACTGACCAACGATATCCTGTTGCATCAAATTCTAATTCCATGTGTTGCCAACTTAACATAGGATTATTATAAAAAAGTTGCCCTCCCCCGCAGGATGAGCCATAGCCTGAAGGCATACACTTTAGTTCAGCATTGGATGGGTTATTCATTACCGGAGTCCCCCCATTACAATGATCAAGATAGTTTTGGGGGGTATCCAAATAACCACATCCAGGATTAGAAGCAAATTCTTTCATATTGTGCCCACCCATAGTTCCATCATCAATAGAATAAGTAGGAGCAATCCTGTAATACCACATAGCAAATACTTTTCTTGTATTCCAGCCCCCTGAAGGACAATGTGTAAAGGCAATGGCTGCAGCTGCTCCATTTTCCCACCCCCCTCCGGCAGTGGTTACACCCCCAGAAAGATACTTTGTAATTCTATTATGAGGCATAAACATTGGATTGCTTATTGGATAAGAAGTTCGATAATCTGGCAAATTATCTTCATCCCCTGCTACAAGAGGCCAATTTTGTCCATTCCAATAAGTATTTAAATCATTGGTGCTCCCGTCATCACAAGCATCCCAAACTCTCGGAGCAGCGGGATTTTTTATCCCGAATCCGCTTCCGCTTAGGGTAATAGAATCTTTATGGCTGATGCTGCTCGCATTTATTCCAGAGATTATCTGAGCCTTCCCAGCCCCTCCAAAACCAACCACAACCATGGAGGCAACCAACAAAA
>NJEG01000021.1 GCA_002254565.1 Candidatus Altarchaeales archaeon ex4484_2
AGGATAAGAGGGCTGAGGATAAGAGGGCTGAGGAGAAGAAGGCTGAGGAGAAGAAGGCTGAGGAGAAGAAGGCTGAGGAGAAGAAGGCTGAGGAGAAGAAGGCTGAGGAGAAAGAAGAAGTGTCTCGTAAAAGGGCTGAGGACAAGAAGGCCAGGGTTGAGGAGAAAGAGGCGGTTGTTTCTGTGAAGGAAGGGAAAGTCAAGCAAAAAGAATACAAGATAGGTCTTCTTATGGAGATGGCTCAAGCTGATAAAGAGCTATCCAAACTAGAATCTGAAATGCAAAACCTCAAGAATAAAAAAAAGAAAACCGAGGAAGAGCTTTCCAGCCTAGGGAAAAAGAAAGACAGAGTAAACAAGGAATTAGAGAGCTTGAATAAAAAAGAGCAAGAAATCCTAGAGCAGAAACAGAAAGGATTTGAAGACATAAAAAATCTTAAATCAAAAATCTTGGAAATCAATAAAAGAAAAACCAATCTCCAAACCAAAAAGAATGAGATAGGGGATAAACTAAGCAAGACCGTGGAAACTAGAAAAAACCTTGAAGACAAAATGAAGGGACTGGTGGAGCGGCGTACGGAACTTGGGCATACAATAGATAGCATGAAAAACAAGACCGACTCGCATGAAGAACAGATATCTAATCTTGAGTACCAGATTAAGGCCATTAACGGGGATATACATAATTTGGATAAGCAGGAGCAGGATATAGCTGGGTGGAAGAGGGAGCGGGAGAAGAAGATGGATGAAATCAGGTTCAAGGAGAAAGAGATAAAAGAAAAACAAGATGTGTTAACCAGGGAAAAAGAAAAAATAACCCAAATCATAAACGAATTCTCTGAAAGAAAAAAGAAGCTTAGAGATGATTTTGACGAATTAATGAAGACAAAGAACAATCTATCATCAGAGTTAGATGAAATAGAAAGCGAACACTCATCACACGAGGAGAAGATATCCCAGCTTGAGAAACAGGTTAAGACCATCAATGAGGATATAGATAACCTGGATAAGCAGGAGCAGGATATAGCTGGGTGGAAGAGGGAGCGGGAGAAGAAGGTGGATGAAATCAGGTTCAAGGAGAAAGAGATAAAAGAAAAACAGGAAATCCTGAACGAGGAGAAAAAGAAATTAACCGATAAAATCAGGGAGTTCACGAAACTGCGGGATGAAATCAAGCTGGAATACACGGGGATAATGGATAATAGGCTTGAATTAACCAATAGATTAGAGGAATTTAGAAAAGAAAGCGCATCCTATGACCAGAAGATATCAGAGCTCGAGGATCAGGTTAATATCATCAACAAGGAGATAAATAGCTTGGATAAGCAAGAGCAAGATATAGAACAACAGAAAAATGCGAGAGAGAAAGAATTCATGGAACTCAAAGAATCAAAGAAACTGAAAGAACAAAAAAAGAACGAACTAGAAAGAAAGAAAATAGAAATCGCTGATAAAGTCAATGAATTAATTATTGAGAGAAAAGAGATGGATAAAAAACTGGAGGTCCTAGCTAAAGAGAAATCCGAGATAGATCTCCTATCAGATAAGGCGGACAGGGATGCTTTAGTGGCAAAAGAAAATACCTTGACGGGTGCTGTTTCCAGGATTCAGGTAGAAATAGATAAGGCAGCGGAAGAGCTGGCTCCCACTGAAGAAAAACTCAAGAAAATAGATCAGGAAATAGAGTATCTGGATACAATCGAGAAAGAGAAGGTGAAGCTGAAGGGTGAGAAGGAGAGGGAGATTGAGGAGATCCGGGTGAGGGAGAATGAGATAAGGGAGAGTAAGAAAAACCTTTCTCTGAGGAAGTCGGAGCTTACTCTTTCATCTGAGTTGGAGCGGATTGATGATGAGCGTTCTTCTTATGAGAAGCAGATATCTGAGTTGGATATGCAATTGGGGGCTATCAATACTGAGATAAACGGTTTCAACAAGCAGGAGGATGATATAGAAAAGCTGAAGGGTGAGAAGGAGAGGGAGATTGAGGAGATCCGGGTGAGGGAGAATGAGATGAGAATGTCAAGGCCGAGAAGGATGGCCTTGAGGAACAGTTCAACAAGATGATGCAGGAAAAAAATGATTGCGTGTCAGAGCTAGAGTATCTCGAGAAACAATCAGAGAACATAAACAAAGAAATACCTGAACTGGAGAAGAAGATGATGGAAATCAATGAATCCATCAAAAGTCTACATTTTACCCGAGAGAGTCTGGAACAGAAAAAAGACCAGAGAAAGAAGGAGCTGGATAATGTCGAGGAGGAAATAAAGGGTATGAAAGAAAAACTAATTAAGGAACAATCTGAGATTGATGATAAACTAGATGAATTCAATAAAAATAAATCCGATTACAAGAAGAAGCTGGAGAATTTCAAGAAGAACAGGGAGGCGCTGGAATCTGCTCTGGAAAACCGGTTGATTAAACTAGATAAACTCTGATTTTTTTTTATATGAAACCAATCATTGCTGTTATCGGGGGCGAGACTGATGTTTCCGAAGAGTCACTTGATATGGCAGAGGAGATAGGCTCTGATATCGCAAGAAACGATTGTATACTTGTATGTGGTGGTAGGGGGGGTATTATGGAGGCGGCATGCAGGGGCGCCAAGGCAGCTGGCGGTTTAACTGTTGGTATATTACCCTCCTTGGACAAAAGAGAGGCCAATAAATTTGTTGACATACCGTTGTCGACTGGGTTAGGTTATGCAAGGAATTCATTGGTCGTTTCCTGCGCTGATGCTGTAATAGCTCTGGAGGGGCGGGTGGGGACACTTTCTGAGATAGGCATGTCTTTATGCAACAACAGGCCTGTGGTGGTAGTTAAAGGCTCCGGGGGTGTGTCTGATTTCCTGGAATCAGGGAGGGATAAGCTGGAATTCGGTGAGCGGATACATGTAGCTACTCTGGGAACTGCTGTAGATAAGGTCTTGGATACCATAAAAAAGCTAGATAGGCAGTAATGCTATTAACTCATCCTGTATGCTGGTGAATATACTAAACCCTGCTATGTATGTTCCCAACCCGCTGCCCAGGTTGGCGAAAGCAATCACTAGCAGTATCCTGGTGACGCCGTTTCTCCAGTAGTCTCTCAGGCTGTTTAACTCCAGAAGGCCGTCGAAGTCCTTAACCTTAGGCTTCCTCATCTTAGCTTCCATCAACCCCGCAAACCAGCCAGCAGCAAGCAATGGATTCAGGGATGTTAGGGGAGCAGCTACGAATGCGGTCAAGATAGAGAGTGGGTGCGCGAAGGCTATCAAAGCACCTAACGCAGAGAGGCTTCCGTTGATAACAACCCACTTCACCAGGGACTCAAAAACAAAGGCATCACCCTTCAAAAAGAAACCAGCTGCAACCAAAACCACAACCAATACAGGAACCAGGTAACCCATGTATCTCCAAACAGACCTGGATTCAGGGATTTCCTCAAGCTCTCTTAATTCACTTCCCCTGTCTTTTTTTGATTTACTGTGCTCTGACTCTATTATACCCTTTATCCCGTTTATGTGTCCAGCACCCAAGACCGCCACAATACTCTTGCCTTCAATATCCAACAGCTTGTTAGCTATATATCTATCTCTCTCATCAAGCAGTGTTTTCTTGATGGAGGGAACCTCCCTGCCAAGCTCTTCAACCATTGATGTGACTATATCCCCCTCATCAAGCTGTTTCATCAACTCATCAGCTGATTCCCGCTCCCCGAACATCTCCCAAACCATACCATAGAGTAGCTTAAACTTCTCCTTTAGGGATAAGAAGTCAAGGGTTCTCTTTAAACTAATCTTGATGTCTCTATCAACCAAGGCCACGTCTATATTCCTTTCTTTAGCTATCTTTATTGACTCAAGCATCTCGGAGCCTGGCTTAATACCCAGTTCATCACCAATGCTCCTCTGGAAGTTAGTTAACATCAACTGCATCAGAAACAGATAAGTCTTACCTTCCCTGATTACCTTCTCTATCTCAGTATCATCCCATCTTCTCTGATCCAGTATCGCATCGTGTCTCTGCTGGCATAACTCAACAGCAACAACATCCGGCTCCACTTCATTAATTGTCTTCCTGACTAAATCAACAGACTCCCTGGACACGTGCGCTGTACCTACCAGATGGATTACCTCTCCATCAAGCTCTAGCCTGACTACCTGATTCAGCATTTTAGAACATTCATTCATATTTATTGCTATTCAGGGATAATATATCGAGATGAGTTCGTTACTGCATGTTGATGGATACGTGAAAAAATTCAAGCATCTGGTGCAGCTTGAGAGGGAGGAGGAGATGCTCCAGCATGAGAGCGAAATCAAGTCCATGTCAGGCAGGGAAAGAGAGAGAAAAGGCAGAGCCCTTTTGAACCTTAAGGGTAAAAGAGTCGGCACCGGTTTAGGTGGTAGAATACTTGTGAAATTCAGCAAGACCAAAACAGGAGTGAAGCTACCTGACACAGAGATTTCGGTAGGCGACTTGGTGATGCTAAGCCAAAACAATCCCATGAGGCCAGACAACCCTACCGCAACCGTAACAGAAAAGACCTCCTACTCCCTTACCGTAGCCTTCGAGTCCCCACCCCCTAAATTTCTGCTTAAAGATAATTCCCGGCTGGATTTATACGTCAACGACGTTACATTCCAGCGGATGCTTGAGGCTCTTAATGAGGTAGGTGATGCTACTTCCCGGCTTAAGAAGTTGGTGGCTGTCATGCTTGGATTCAAGGCTCCGGAGTTCAGGGCAGTAGAGTATCATTACACCAGAAACCAAATGCTTAATAAGTACCAGATGGAGGCTGTTGAGAATGCACTTTCTGCCAAAGACATCTACTTGATTCACGGGCCTCCTGGTACTGGGAAGACCATCTCCTGCGTGGAGGTAATCCATCAGGCGGTGGAGCGAGGTGATACTGTTCTGGCTACAGCAGACTCCAACATCGCAGTAGACAACCTTCTGGAGAAGCTGGTTGATGTGGGAGTCAAGACCGTCCGGGTAGGGCACCCTGCCCGGGTAACACCTCTGCTGAGGGAACATACCCTGGACAACATGATAGAAAACAATAAACGCTTCAGGGAGGTGCAGCAGCTGAGGGAGAAAGCGTTCGCTTTATTGGATGAACGCTCCAATCACTCTTTCCCCCAGATGAAGTGGAGGCGGGGGATGAGCGACCAGAAAATAAAGAATATGGCAGATAAAGGAGTCGGCTTCAGGGGCGTTCCATCCCAGAAAATCAAGGAGATGGCTAAGTGGATCAAGCTACAGGACAGAATCAACAGCTTTTTCAGTGAAGCCGGGAGAATCGAGGAGGAGATTATGGAGGAAATATTTGAGGGTGTGGATGTGGTTTGCACCACCAACTCAACCGCCGGCTCGGAGCTATTGCAGGAAATGTTTTTTGATTTGCTGGTGATTGATGAAGCCACCCAGTCCACGGAGCCCTCCTGCCTGATACCTCTAGTTCACGCGAGGCGGGTAGTTATGGCAGGAGACCACAAGCAGCTGCCTCCAACCATATTAAATCAGGAGGCTGAGCGGAAAGGCCTGTCCAAGACCCTGTTCGAGCGTGTTCTGGGGTTGTATGGCAATGAAATCAGGAGTGTCCTGCGGATACAATACCGGATGCACAAGGACATAATGGATTTCTCCAACCAGGAATTCTATAACAACAACATTATTGCAGACGACGTAGTTGAATTCCACAGGTTAAGCGATTTAGGCATTGAGGAGGAAAGTAATCCTGTTATATATCTTGACACAAGGGGCTTAGACTCAATGGAGAAGACAAGAAGGGGTTCCACCTCCAAGGAGAATCCTCTTGAGGCCGGGCTTGTTTCCGCGATAGTGGATTTGTTGCTGTGCAAGGGTGTGAAAGCCAAAGACATTGGTATCATCTCACCCTACGACGATCAGGTGGATTTATTGCGGAGGAACCTTCTTCCAGATATCAGGGAAGAATTGGAGGTGAAGACAGTGGACGGCTTCCAGGGAAGGGAAAAAGAGGTAATCATCGTTTCATTTGTGCGCTCCAACCCCCAGGGAGTTATCGGATTCCTCTCCGACCTAAGGCGACTTAATGTTTCCTTGACCCGGGCTAGGAGGAAACTAATCCTTCTAGGAGACTCCAAAACCCTGCGTGGACACGAAACCTACAGAAAGCTTATTGATTACCTGAGAGAGAGGGCTTTTGTGTTTTCCTGCATGGAGGAGTTCAGGATATAATGGCACGGGCAGGTTACTTGGTTATTATTATGCTGATGACGTCCCCGTCCTTTAACATGTGATCCAGTCCCTTCTTCTGTCCCGGGTGTTTAGCTGATTTACCCCACACTCTAGCATACCTGAAATTTCTCTCAAAGTCCCTGTGTATCTCCCGGCATACGTCCCTTACCCTGGAACCTTTCTTCATAATCAGGGGCTCCTTAAGGTCTGCTTCCTCACCCTGAGGTTTCATATAAATCCTTATGAGATTCAGCTTCCCGTAGATTTTTTTCTTCAGCTTTCCGAGGTTGGTTCCCTTCTTCGCTGATACTGGTACAAAATCCCCCGTAAAAGACTCTAAAAGCATCTCGAGTTGTTCACTTCCGAGGGTGTCTATCTTATTCAATGCAATTACTGAGGGAATATATGCTCTGTTATCCAGTACGACATCAATTAACTCATCCACGGTAGCGTCTTGGTGGAATATAATCTCCGCTGAATGTATCCCATATGTTGAGAGGATTTCCTTAATCAGTTTCTCATCCAGATTCTTCAGTTCTACACTGGATATTATTTTTATGCCGCCCCGGTCTACTTTTTTGATTCGTATGTTTGGTTTTTTGGTGTCCAGCCTGAGGCCCGCCTCATATAACTCTTTTTTTATTTCCCCTATCTGGTGGGTTTTAGCAACGTCCACCAGAATCAACACCAAATCTGTTGTCCGCACCATGGAAAGTATTTCCCTACCCCTGCCTCTACCCCGATATGAGCCCTCTATAATCCCTGGCAGGTCGAGTATCTGTATCCTGGCGTTATTATACTCCATAACCCCGGGTATGGCATCGAGGGTGGTGAACTCGTAGCTTCCTATCCTGGATTTCGCCTGAGTTAATCTGTTAAGAAGGGTTGATTTACCGCTTGAAGGGAATCCCACAAGCACTATTGACGCATCACCCTCCTTTCTAACACCAAATCCTTCCCCTCCACCCCCACCTGATTTCTTCTTGGTCAGCTGCTCTTTAAGCTGCGCCAGCTTGGCCTTGAGTTTCCCTATATGATGCTGTGTTGCCTTATTGTAGGGTGTGTTGCTGATTTCCTCCTCTATCCCACTGATTTTTTCCATTAAGTCACCCATCTTATAAACGAAACAGTTTTATTGCACGCGGATACATTACTTATTATATCAGTTGAGGTTGAATAATCAAGGAGAGTTTACGAGAATGCCTGCAAATGATTTAGATGAAATCAATCTCTCAGATCTCCTATCAGAGGAGAGGACGCTTCTGGCGAAAGAGAGAACAAGCCTGTCTTACATAAGGACGGGCACTGCGTTGGTGGCTGTGGGCTTAGCTGCCCTGAAGTTTTTCGAGATGAATCCGGTGGTGGTTATCCTAGCCGCTGTCATGGTTGCAATAGGCTTTATTATGATAGTATATCATGCAATGTGGGACAGGCGTTACATCCACAGAATCCACTACTTCGAGAAGAAGATACATAATCTCTCCACTCATGAGGAAATCACCGACGAGTCACTGAAAAACAACCCTTGATTGGTTTATTTCTTCCTGATTCTACCCCTGCCTGAGGGAATCAATCTCTGGATATCCTGCAGATTCACCTTACTAATCAACTCCTTACAGTCCTTTTTTGCCATGGAGTGGATTTTCTCCCGTATCTCTAAAGCAAGCTCCTTGCTCTTCTTCCTGCCAGATGTTAACTCCACAAGATAGTCGGTTCTCTTCTTCACGGCATTAACAGGTCCACCGTAGACTTCAACCTCATCCTTTCCCACCCTGAACCCTACTGCCACACGCAAGGGGGTGTTCCTATACCATTTTTTCCGCCCATATATCATGAAGGCGCCCTTACCCAGGTATTCCCCAGCGGGAGCGTCCTTGGAAACCTGTCCAGGCCCTACCTCATAAACATCCACTGAACCGATGCCCTGACTCCATGCCTTGCTATAGGAGGCGGCCGCCTGAGCTGCCTCCATCCTCGTGGAGTCTGGAACCTCCCCACCCTCCGGATTTTTTACCACGAAAAAAGGAGCACCATGGACGTGGGAGTGAAACACTAAATCATCTTTCGTTGTGTGTTTCTTAATCAAGCTCTCGTTGGTTGATGCGTCCTTACCTCCTACTACAAGCAGGTCGTCGCTGCTATTAAAGAAACGAAATTTCTCAAACCACTTCTTCTCCCTCCTTGGTTTCTTTTTCTCCGGAATCCTTTTCTCCACAATTTCATCTCTATTCAGTTCATCAAGCTTCTTTCTGGTCTTCTCAAGAGCCTTCATGGCTCCCATAATCTTTTTTTTAGCCTTCTTGGATTTCCTGTAGTAGTATTCCGCGTTCTCGGAGACTGATTTATTGGAGTCGATCGTGAACCTCATTGTCTGAGCTCCCAGCTGAATTTCTCCTTCACCACCTGGTAGACTGCCTCTGGGGGCATGATGCCCAACTCTGTGACCACTATGTCCACCATGCTGGCGTCTGTTATATCAAATGCGGGATTATATACTCCTAAAATAGAGGGACGGTCTCGCCATACCTCATCAGGGTTTCTCTCCTCTATCTTTACAATCGAGCCCATCATCGACTGGGGTGAGAACTTGATGGACTCAACGGCGACGATGAAATCTATGCCGTGTTTTCTCGCGCACAAGGCAACCTGGGAGGTCCCTATCTTGTTGACCACGTCCCCGTCCACGCACACTGTGTCTGCTCCGACCAGGACCTTATCAACCTTCTTTGTTTCCATGGTAATGCAGGCTGCGGAGTCAACGATTAAGGTAACAGGTATTCCAGCATCAAGCAATTCCCCGGTTGTTATGTGTCCCTGCATCCTTGGCCTGGTTTCTGTGGCATAAACAGTGAATTTTTTCCCCTTACTGTGGGCTCTCTTGAGAATCTCTATCACCGTATCAGAGTTGCAGTGCGTCAATAATACGTCATCGTCTCTTATTATATTGGAGCCTATCTCCGCGATCTCGTCCAGCGAGTTCTCCATCTCCTGGATGAACCTGCCTATGTCATCCAGCAATTGTTTCCTGAATTCTTCATCCCCTAGGTGGGAGTTTTTTTCAGCAAGGTAAAGTATGTAATCAACGGAGTTTGGTAATGAGACAGCAGTAGGCCTTGCACTCTTCAACCTCTGCCCAGCATCCTGCAAGGTCTCAATGACCCCTCCTTCTTTAACAAGTTTTTTCATGGATTTAGCTGCTGTGACGGCGATATTCAGAGCTCCTCTAACCCTCATGGACTTTATGTCATTAACTACTGAGTCAACATCAGATAACACAATCTTTTTGACCATATTTATCTATTCAAATACATAAAAATATATCACTGGGGTTCCCGGATATAATACACGGAAAATGCACCTGCTTTCGATGTCTGATTTAAGCAAACAGGAACTCGAGTATTTTTTAGCTGAGACTAGAGCGATAAAAAACAATCCAGCCAGGTACCGGGATTCTATGTCTGATAAAACGCTTGTTTTGTTGTTTGAGAAACCAAGCACAAGGACTAAGGTATCCTTCGAGGTTGCGATGGTGCAGCTTGGAGGCTATCCAATAACCCTGGACTCCAGATCGTCACAGATGTCCAGGGGCGAGAGCATGGGGGACAGCGCCAGGGTATTAAGCAGGTACAGTGATGCTATAGCAGCAAGAGTATATACGCATGAGACCCTGGTGGAGTTGGCGGAGAACTCATCTATTCCAGTGATTAATGCATTATCGAATCTGGAGCACCCCTGTCAGGCCATAGCAGACCTGTACACCATGAAAGAATATAAGGGCTCTTTGGAGGCTGTTAAACTAGCTTACGTGGGGGATGGTAACAACGTCTGCAATTCCCTGCTCCTCGGTTGTGCGATGACGGGCGTTGATTTATCTGTTGCGTCCCCGCCTGATTATAAACCGGATGAGACTATACTCTCAAGGGCGCAGTCATTGGCTGATTCGAAGATTAAGCTCTATAATGATCCTTTGGATGCGGTCCAAGATGCTGACTTCATATACACTGATGTCTGGGTGGGTATGGGTGATGAATCCGAGGAGGAGGAACGCCTTAATGCCTTCCAGGACTATCAGGTGAATACGGAGCTTATAAGGCAGGCAAAAAAGGACTGCCGGGTGATGCACTGCCTGCCAGCCCACAGGGGCCTGGAGATAACCGATGAAGTATTGGACAGCAGCAAGTCGATTGTATGGGAGCAGGCGGAGAACAGGTTACACACCCAGAAAGCAATAATCCTCAAGCTGATAGAATGAAGTCCGAGCTCTCCTCCCTGGATGTTTCCGTCCTGGTTGATGAACTAAATGACCTGCTCGGGGATTCCAGGGTCCGGAATGTGTACCAGATAGGGGAGAAAGAGCTTAAGATCAAGTTTTTCATCTCCGGGAAGGGGAATGTGGACCTAATTATTGCGGCAAACTATCTATGTGTTTCATCCTACAGCAGGCCTTCACCCCAGGAGCCAACATCTTTCGCGATGCAGTTGAGGAAGTACCTGAAGGGTTTATTCCTCAAGGAAGTTCGACAGCATGACTTCGACCGCATTGTTGAGTTCTTGTTCAGGGGGAAAGAAAAATATTTCCTCTTAATTGTTGAGTTGTTCAGCTCCGGTAACGTGATACTATCCAGTATGGATGGAAAAATCATCGGTGTCCTGGAGTGGCAGAAGTGGAGGCACAGGAGGCTTGGCGTGGGCCAGGACTATAGTTATCCTCCTGGGGGGGTTAATCCCCTGGAGATTGAAAGAGAAAAATTTAGTGATATGCTGGCTGGCTCAGATAAAAAGATTGTTTCGGCTCTTGCCTCTGAGCTGAACCTTGGGGGTCTGGTTGCGGAGGAAATCTGTTTAAGGTCTACAGTTGACAAGGATGTGAGTGCGTCCTCTCTTGGCGTTGATGTAATCAACCGCCTCTATGAGAGCATCAGGGAAGTCAGGGATGAGCTGGATAAAGAGGATGTGAAGCCGGTGCTGGTTTTTGATTCAGAGGATAATCCAGTAGATGCCTTACCTTTCCCCTTCAAAAAATACGATGATTCCAGACTTAAGCTGATGGATTCATTTAATCAGGCGGTGGATGAGCTATTCAGCCTCAGGGAGATAGATGAGATAGAGTCCAGTATGGATAAGTGTTTTGCGGAGAAAAAAGAAAAGCTTGAGCGTATCAGGGCCAGCCAGGAGGGGACTATTGAAAGCATGGAGCGCGAGAGCGTGGATATGAAGCGGGTTGGGGACCTGATCTATCAGAGCATGTCCCAGATAGAGCAGTTGATTAAAGCAGTTAATGAAGCAAGGGATAAGGGCTACGACTGGGATGATATAAACATGAAGCTTTCCGGCAGGCGGATAGAAGGGTTGACTATTGTTGAGGTTAAGCGTAACGGCTCCATATTACTTGATGAAGTAGAATGATTGGTTTAATAGCTGACACACACGACAACATGAAGGCTATCCAGGAGGCGGTGGACTTCTTTAACTTTCGGGATGTGGCTTTGGTCCTGCATGCAGGAGACCTGGTATCTCCCTTCACGGCCAGAGAATTCAAGCGGTTGAATGCTCCCTTCCATGCGGTATACGGCAACAACGAGGGTGAGCGGGAGGGCTTGAGGGATAAGTTTAGGGGTTTATGCGAGCTCTCGGATTTCATCGAGCTAGAGCATAATAAAAAGAAAATCTGCATATACCATGGCACCATCCCTTTCATACTGAGGTCCCTTGTGGAGTCACAGATTTATGATCTGGTGGTATCCGGGCACACTCACAACCCGGAATCCAGGAGGACTGGTAACACACTATTGGTTAATCCCGGGGAATGCTGTGGATATCTCACGGGCAAGAAGACCATAGCGTTGGTGGATTCAGCGGATTTATCTATTGAGTTTATTGAGCTTTAGGCATTCCTTGCGAGACTTAAAATCTGGAATTATTTCCCTGCAGCGCTCGCATGCGAGCTTCCCGTACAGGAAGTCATAGAGCATGTCTATCACCAGAACAGCCTTCACATCTGCCATATACAGTACATAGGATCGAGTTGTTAAGTTTTGCGGAATATGGGCAGCTACACGCTTCCGGCGCTGCGCTTAACGTTTAGCGGTTAAGAGAAGTCCTGCTGAGCAGGATTTGGGCGGAGTGCCGAAGGCTGTGGCCAGATATGTGTTTGTTATATGACCTGAAGGGCTGGGTTGCCCTGCACAAATACTCTGTATTATGTGGGGTAGAACTCCGCAATCGCAGAGTTCCGAACCCCGCCTAAAATATTAATCCAATAATCCTCGAATCTTTTTCTGTTCATCGTTGCTTAACTTTTTCATCCCATCTTTAATAATCCATCTCGCATCCTTACCTGGATTTGCTTTAGCCCATTTCATTAAGTGTTTTGCTACCTCATCAGGATTCTTTTTGGTTATCTCTCTCAAAATCCATGAAACTGCTTTTTTAACATCTGGTTCGTTATCCCCCATAACGGAATCAAGAATCTCGAAAACAGTATCTGTTGTTTGGATTCTCTTGTATCCTCGTAAACTCACTACTCCAAAACGTCTAATCCATTTATTCTCGCTCTTACTCCATTTTTCAGAGAGAGGCAGAACGAGTTCAGGATTGGAATAGACTATCGGCTCTACTCCAAACATGGCAAGGTTGTCACAAACCGACCAGTTATCAAGATCAGGCAATACTGAGGAGATAAAATCTAGACAAATTTCCGGATTCCTTGGACCGAACTTCTCCAAGCATTTCCCTGCTATCTGTCTTGCTTCAAAAGAAGCTTCGCCCCAGATAGTCTCTAACAAAAGTTTCGCTTCTGTTGATTCCTTCTGGATAAATTCCCCTATCTCGGCAGCTATCACTCTCAAGATAGGAATTGGAACCCCGAAAAACCTTCCAGTACCTGGAATGATCCTCTGGTAATTTTTTGTTGCGTCTCCATCCACATAGGATTCAAGGAGTTCCTGCAATCCCTTCGTGAATTCCTTTGGATTCTCTGCTTTTTCAAGCAATTTCTTTGTTCTTTTTTGAATTAATGTTTTCATTATTTTTTCAATTTTGTTTGTGTGGGGTGCCTGAAAATCAAATTCAGGGAGAACTCATATCTATTGCATAAAGTTATTACCTTGCTCCTGATACCTTCATAGTATTCATTCGTAAGCCACTTCCTGCGGTAATCTGTGGCTAACTCAGGATAATGTTTATCAAGAACTTTTTTAATCTCCGGCCAGTTACCGCATTTAAGATTTAGCTTATCCAGGAGGATTGTTTTAACTCCTGCTTCTCTAAAATGTTTGAATAATTCCTCCAGGTTTTTATCGCTAATCCCGGGAATAAATGGGCCGATAAAAACGGAAGTGGGGATTCCAGATTCGCTCATTTTTTCCAACGCTTTTAGGCGGCTTTTAACTGATGGGGCTTTTGGCTCAAAATTCCTAGCATCTTTTTCATCCAAACAGGTTATAGTAACTCCTGGCTGATGAATGGAATTACCGAATTTCTTTAGGATATCAATATCTCTTGTAATCAGTGGTGATTTAGTTAATAGGGCAATCTGGAAATTATTCTCCGCCAGAATCTCTAAGCAGTGGCGGGTAATCTGGTATTTCTTTTCCACTGCCTGGTAGGCATCTGTCACGGAAGAAATCATCACTATGCCTGGTTTTAGATGTTTAACCTGTTCCTCTAAAGCATCAGGGATATTGATTTTTACATCAACAAATTCACCCCATTTCTCCCTGCCTTCTCTGTAAAAACACATAAAACGGGCGTAACAGTAAACACATCCATGAAGACAGCCGATATACGGATTGAGGGTATAGTCAAATCCCTTTATTTTACATGGATTCAGGGCTCTTTTACATCTAACCTCTCTGATTATCATTCTTCAGCGAACCAGTATTTTTTCCCTTTAAGAAATTCTTAAATTCCCAGCACTTTAGGGACTAGGACATCCAACCCCTCAAATAGTCCCCTCTGCTTCTTGGTCATCTCAGGGATGAGCATCTCATCCTTGAACACCTTTGCTTTGAGGTTTCTGAGAAGGAGCAGGGCCTCCTCAACAGTAACCTTCTTCCCCAGCTTCTTTTTCAACAGCAAAAACGCGCTCAACGTTATGAAGGTCAACAACAGATAGCCACGCATGCTCTCCTCCTTGTGCACCCGCAAAGGCAGTAGTTCCAGATCATCCTTTGAGAACCTGAAGAGTTGTTCCGCAGTATGTCTGCTGTAGTAAAACGATACTACATCGTTCCTCGGAAGATCGATAGACGAAACAAGGATCATAATGCCTTTCTTCTTCAGGAGGAATTCTTTATCGTCTGTGATCTCATCCGTCTCACCCAAGCGAAGAATGAGTTTCCTCGTCTCCCTGCCCTTACGCTCCGGATCAAGCACGACATAAGCAAAGGCCTTTTTTCCGAAGAGGTGTATTCCATGCTTCTTCACAAAAAGCCCTCTCTCACCATATGCTGAGGCGTGTTTCATACTTTCCAGATCACTGCTCTCCTTAATAAGCTCTTTGTAGAGCACCCTGTTTGAGGGCAGCCTTACCATGAAGGGAATCCCTTTCTCATGCATCGCCCTTATGTTGCCTTCAGAGTAGAAACCTGCGTCAAAGATGCAGTAGGTATCCTTTATGCCGAGCTTTTTCAGTTCCTCTATTGTGGGCTTCAAACTTGAAACATCCGGGACACTTCCCGGGATGTATCTGAAGAACAGCGGCATCGAACTCGCCTTGTCAACTACAAGCATAAGATTCACCTGCTTGTCTATGTCCTCATCGTGATAATCCCACTGTGAGAAGGGTATGTGTATCTGGTTAGGCATCGCGGTCACGTCTAAAAGCAGGCCGTCTGAAGAGTGGTCTATGAAGGAAAGGTAGTTTTCGAAGAACAGACGGTAGTTGTCTTCATCCCCTATCTCAACCATCAACTCACTGATCCTCTGCGACTTCAGCTCCGCCTTGCATAAGTGCCTTATCACATTGCCGTTCTGCCAGGTCTCCGCCAGCCTCATCGCGGAGGGGTGGCGGAGTTTATAGCAGACCAGGTTGAATAGCATGTTTGTCTTATCGCCGAACGTATCTTCAAGCACCTTGGTGAAGCCCTCCTTCTCCAGGAACCGGTGCAGAAGGAACGTGTCGCCGAAGTCGAGGATAAGCTCTTCCTTCAAGAGCTTCTCCTTCAACGTCTTTTTGAAGACCTTCTTTTCCTTATCGATTACAACGCCAAGGTACTTTGATTTATGTCTTGATTGTTTGGCTTTCTTGTCCCAGTAGCTGGTTAGTTCGTAGGCATACTCTTTGTTTCCGATTTTTTTGTAGGATACAAAAGACATAGTTACAATTAGGGACTATGAGTATAACAATACAAGCGTCTCTTGATGCGAAAAATACCTAGCTAGTACCTAAGAATTCGGGAATTTAGGAAATTTGGATGGAACAACCATAGGGAGTGGAATCTCATAATCCGTGTTATGTGAAGTTTGCCAATTAGTCCAATAATAAGAACTGACAAATTGATATGTCAAAGGTTTGCAGATATTATTTTTTCCTAATAGGTTTTACGATTGTGCAATATACCGTAGTTGAAAGTGTTGTTTTCTTTCTTCCAGTCTCTTCATCTTCAGTATGCCCACTTTTAGGTTGAAAACTTCTGAATTCTGCATATATGCGTTCCCCTTCCAATATATCTCCGTGTCCTGTTAAGATTTCTCCACTCATGATAACTACAAGTTATATATTCTTCTCCGAATTGGATATTCCAATGTACAAACAACATCTCCTATAAATGTGTTGCTCATTCTTCTATGAAAACTCGATCCCGTTTTAACAATCGATTTGTTCATGGGATGTTCCGTTTCATTAAATAAAACAACAACACGTTCTCCTTTCAATGAATTGCCATATTCTCTTCCCACCACCATTTTATCCAGAATTAACTACCTCAATCCTTTCATCTTTCTCTAATTCATCCAGAATATTCATAACCCTTAAAAAGTCTATACCCAACTTATTTGCGATTTCATCGGGATAAATCTGTTCCCCCTCTTTAAGACCGTCAAGAAGTTCTTTAATCCTCTGCTTGGCTTCTTCACGAGAAATTTCCTGTAGAACTATAACATGAGGTTCATTTGCCTTTTTAAGTTCCTCAATTTCTTTTTCAAGTTTTGATACCCTATTAAGAAGTTGAATCTCATTATCACTTAACCCAGATGGTGTTTTCATAGCCAGAATAGTTGTAGTTCCTGCCCTAATAGTGAAATCTATGCTAGGTTCCACTTCTAATACTTCTCCATCTATAGGCACGGTTGCAGGCATGGTTTCAAGTTTTAATTTCTCTTCCATATCATTCACCTTCAATAGATTGAATAATTTTTGTGATTTTATCTTCCAATGATTCCTGAAATGAAATTATATCCCCAGTATCCCTGGATCGGTATTGTAACCTAACGGCAAATCTGTTCCTTGGACTAGTTGGATTTGGTTCTATAATTAAACTAAATAATTCATACTCCTGAGCCTCCTCTTTATTACTTATCAACACGCCCGTTACTCCTATATCTTCTATATCCTCCAATGGACTTAGATCTATTTTTGAAGACTTGCTCAGAATATCTCTAGGGTTTTTATTTGATTTCATATTCATGTTTGTAAGAACTTCATAAAAGAGAACTATTGCTTTAGGATCATAACCAATATCTGATAAAAACTGGGTCACTTCCTTAAAAATATTTAACACACTGGTTGGCTCTTTACCCACTGTATTAAGAGCATGTGCCACATAATTTAATTCTACATTTGTGTTTTCTTTAGCACCTATTACCCCCTTTTTTATAACACGGCTTTCAGCATCAACGAATGCCTCACTAACAGGCTTATATCCATGTTCAGGCAGTATCTTTTCTATTTTTTCCTTCAGTATATTCAGATCTACAATTGGCTTGAGCTTAATGCCTATATGGCAACGATCGTATGCTTCTATTTCCATTGTTAGTCCGCCTTTATCAATTCAATGATTTATATAGTATTAAAAATATAAATGTATGTTGGATTATTTGATCGGATAGTTAAATTGTGATATAACGTTTTATCTATCTCGGGCAAATTTCAGATAACTAGTTTTTATGCGAATTTTTGTTCGCATAAACTCCTTAATGAGTATCTTATCTGAACTTTTATTAATATTATCCTCTAATTGAGGGGTTTGAATAATTTAGGTGATAGCTAACTGATACCATGTCTCCCTAGCATTATGGCCCACAGGAGACAGTATGGGCGTGTTCAAGGGCTTGAGTAACCCTTTGGTTGAATATGTGTTCCATGAACCGCTTGTGTCAGTTCATCAATTTTTCCTATTTCACATTCTCTGATTCTGGCAGCAGCCTTAACAGCCATAGCTTCCCTGCTTTATTATTGCTTCAAGGGTGCTCTAAAACAGGGGGGATATACAGTCAAACCCATTAGTTGTTTGTGTTTTTAATCACTGAATCCAAAGTATTTTTCAGGTGGTTTCCTTGACCAAAGAAGGCAAAAAAGCAGAAGACGTAAAGGAAAAAAGCATACCCAAGAAAAAACTCCGGGAGAAGCTTGTGCAACAGGAGAGGGAATACAACGAACTCAGAGAACACATGACCCGACTACAGGCCGACTTCGAGAACTACCAGAAACATGTGGCAAGAGACCAACAAAACATCATCAAGACAGCCAATAAAGACCTGGTGAAGGATTTACTGGATACAATAGACAGCCTCGAATCAGCAATCACCTCCCTGAAAGAAAAAGATGGGGAAGCAGCCAAAGGCTTGGAATTAATCTACGGGAACCTTATGAAAACCCTCCAGAAACACGGGCTCAGAAAAATCAAGGCAGTGGGAGAAAAACTAGACCCTTACTACCATGAGGTGGTGATGCAGGAGCCCTCCAAAAAAGAGGAGGGAACCATCCTGGAGGAACTGCAGAAGGGATACACTCTAAACATGAACGTTATAAGACACTCGAAGGTGAAAACAGCAAGGTGAATGAAAAAAAAATGGCTAAAGAAAAAATTATAGGAATCGATTTAGGAACAAGCAACTCGCAGGCATCTGTTATGATGGCAGGGAAGCCGACAATCATCCCATCAGCTGAGGGAGCTACTGTGGCAGGTAAGATGTTCCCCTCAGTTGTTGCCTTCACCAAAGATAAACAGTTGCTGGTAGGGCAGCCAGCGAAGAGACAGACCGTGTCCAACCCAGAAGGCACCGTGTTGGAGGCGAAGAGGAAGATGGGAACAGACCATAAATACAAAATCCACGGCAAAACATACACCCCCCAGCAGATATCCGCCTACATACTCCAAAAAATTAAGGCAGACGCTGAATCCTTCCTTGGAGAAGACGTTAACAAGGCAGTGATTACCGTGCCCGCATACTTCGACGACAACCAGAGACAGGCAACAAAGGATGCGGGAGAGATCGCAGGCCTTGATGTTGTCAGGATAATAAACGAGCCAACCGCCGCATCACTCGCCTATGGAGTGGATAAGGCAGAAGAGGAACACACCATACTAGTCTTCGACTTCGGCGGAGGGACACTCGATGTCACAATACTGGAGTTCGGTGGAGGCGTGTTCGAGGTTAAATCCACCTCCGGGGACACAAAGCTGGGTGGAGCGGACATGGATGAGGCTCTCATGAATTACGTGATAGAGGAGTTCAAGAAGGAATCAGGGATAGACTTAAGGAAAGATGGCATGGCAGTCCAGAGAGTCAAGGAGGCCTCAGAGAAGGCCAAGATAGAGCTTTCGGGAGTGCTTGAGACAGAGATAAACCTGCCCTACGTGACAGCTGATGAAAGCGGGCCCAAGCACCTGCAGATGAAAATCACACGCGCCAAGCTGGAGGACCTGATCAAGCCCATAATAGATAAATGCGGTGAACCAATCGACAAGGCTATAAAAGAAGCCAAGGTATCCAAGGATGAAATAACAAAGGTCATACTCGTTGGGGGTCCTACAAGGATGCCAATAGTCCAGAAGTTTGTGGTAGACCACGTGGGAAAGAAAATCGAGAGAGGAATCGACCCCATGGAGTGTGTTGCCATGGGGGCGGCAATCCAGGGAGCGGTGCTGGCCGGGGAGATAAAAGATATCGTGCTCCTGGATGTGACACCCCTCACCCTGGGAATAGAGACATTAGGTGGTGTAACCACCCCCCTGATTCCAGCCAACACCACGATACCCACCAAAAAAAGTCAGATATTCACAACCGCAGCAGATAGCCAGACGGCGGTGACAATAAACGTGGTGCAGGGGGAGAGACCGATGGCCAAGGACAACACAAGCCTGGGGCAGTTCAACCTGGTTGGTATCCCACCCTCCCCGAGGGGTGTTCCACAGATTGAGGTAACCTTCGACATGGACGCTAACGGCATATTGAATGTTTCAGCGAAGGACATGGGTACAGGCAAAGAACAGAAGATCACCATCACAGCCTCCACTAAGCTGTCTAGGGATGACATTGATAGAATGAAGAAGGAGGCGGAGCAGCATGCAGAAGAAGACAGGAAGAGGAAGGAGGAGATAGAGTTAAGAAATAACGCTGACTCACTGGTTTATGAGACAGAGAAGTTTTTAAGGGGACGGAGGGTAGATACCGGAGCCTTCTTGAAAAAAGACCTGAATACAGGAACTGGGTTACCTTCAGGGCAGCTAAGAAGGAGCCAGTCTATAACTGGTTCCACTATAAGGAGGGCTTCTCCCCGCAGCTGGTGTGGTCTCTTCTGGAGGAACTGAACGTGAAGAGAGGTTCCTCCGTAATTGACCCCTTCTGCGGTACAGGTACAACACTACTAGCCTGTAGGGATAAATCCTACAACTCTATTGGCTTCGACATCCTGCCCCTGAGCGTTTTAGTCTCCAACACGAAACTGCAGACAGGCTACGACATGCGACAACTTAAGGAAAAAATCAGGGAGTTAACCTCCTCCAAGTTCGACAAGAAAAAGAGGAGGTGGCCTGAGCTCAAATTCTTTAACGTGGAGAAGGCTTACTCCAGGTATGCTTACTCTGACATCCTCTTTTATAGGGATAAGATAATGGAAGAGGAGGATGAGAAAACAAGAAACTTTCTCTTTCTGGGGCTTTTGAGCATAGTCGTCGGCTGTGGAAACATAAAAAAAGACGGTGGTGTGTTGAAGATAATGAAGAGGAAACACATCCCTCCAGTGAAGGTGCTGCTGAAGAACAGGCTGAAGAGGATGTACGGGGATCTTGAGAATAAAAAAACAATCCCTGGTGCGGAGGCTGAGGCAATGCTGGGGGATGCCAGAGGCCTGCCAGTAGATGATAACTCATTTCATGCGTGCATCACCTCACCACCCTATCTGAACTGGGTTGACTACACCAAGGTTTACGCTATCGAACTATCACTGCTTTTGGACTCGGGTAGTGAGCTAAGGAGACTGCGCAAGGAAACTATGAGGTCCCATGTCGGCTCCAGGAGAAGAAAAAAGAAACTCCCTGAATCCACAAAATTATCCGAGATTATGGACAGCCTCTGGGAGAATCCTGATCCAAAGAAGAAACCGGAGGTTGTGGTGGACTATTTCACTGATTTAGGTGAGTCCCTGAAAACAATCCATAACTCGCTGGTTGATGGTGGTGGGGCTGCGTTGGTAATATCCAATACCTGCATGTCCTCACTCACTATAGACTCTGACTTAATCACGGCAGAGCTTTCAGAGAACATTGGTTTTAGTGTCGAGAGGATACTTGTGTCCAACGTCAGATGGTGTGACGTTGGTGGCATAAAAAAAGAGAGGCCGGTCAGGGAGAGCATAGTTGTTTTAAAGAGATGATCCTTTTTATACATTGAGTATAATATAGTTATACGGGATGGTAAGAAATGTTTAAACTAAAGAGTAGGATTGGACCGAAGGGGCAGGTTGTAATACCTAAACCAATAAGAGACAACCTTGGATTTGAACCTGGAAGAGACGTTTATTTCTACGTGCATAAAAACGAGGTAATACTCGAAAAGAAATCCGGCGAAGAGATCCTAGATGAATTTATCAAGGAGATAGAAAAGAAAAAACCCCCCAAGAACATAGACTGGGATAGATTACATTACTCACAGTTTAAGAGAAAATGAAATATCTAGACGCAAACGTTTTCATCTATGCTGCATTATACACTGGGAAAAAAGCAGAGCATGCGCGGGAAATATTAAGGACGATGGTTGAAGGTGATGTGGCTATCACCTCAACCCTAACGATAGATGAGGTTGTCTGGGCCGTATGGAAGGAATCAAACAGAGAGAAGGCGATAAAGGAGGGTGTTAGAATCCTTGAACTCCCGAATCTGAAGGTATTATCTGTGGAGGTGGAGGATGCATACTCTGCATTGAATCTAATGAATAAATACCAGAAACTAAGGTCAAGAGACGCTATTCATCTGGCGGTCTCACTTCGTGCAGGAGTATTCAAGATTATCTCCGATGATTCTGATTTCGATGATGTGGATGATATAGAAAGGGAGAAACTCTAGGATGGCGAAGAGAGACTACTACGAGGTTCTTGGCATAAAAAAGGGAGCTAGCAAGACAGAGATAAAGAAGGCCTACAGACGGCTTGCCAGAAAATACCATCCTGATGTTAACAAGGAAAGTGATGCTGAAGAAAAATTCAAGGAGATATCGGAGGCCTATGAGGTTTTAGCCGATAAAGACAAGAGAGCGAACTATGACCGATTCGGCCATGCAGGAGCCAGGGAGGGCTTCACGGGAGGGGGTTTCAGCTGGAACGACTTCTCACACTTCGATGACATATCCGACATATTCGGCAGGGATTTCTTCGGCAGGGATATCTTCGACGTCTTCTTTGGTGGTGGACACAGAAGGAGGACATCAGCGAGGCGGGGCTCTGATCTGAGGTTTGATCTATCCATAGACTTGGAGGATGTCATATATGGTGCCAGGAAGGAGATTATGGTGTGGAGGACTGAATCATGCAGTAAATGCAACGGCTCCGGTGCCAAAGACGCTAACTCCATAAAAACATGCGACCAGTGTCAAGGTGCTGGGAGGGTTAATAGACAGCAGAAGACTCCTTTTGGCAGCTTTGTTACCGTGGCCACATGTAGTGCATGCCATGGTACGGGAAAGATTATAACAGAACCCTGCAATAAATGCAAGGGCTCCGGTAGAGTCAGGGTCAAGAAAAAAATTATGGTGAAAATACCGAAGGGTGTGGAATCAGGCTCATATCTACTGCTAAGGGGTGAAGGTGATGCTGGTGTTAACGGCGGCTCATCAGGTGATTTATATGTGGTGATAACGGTGAAACCACACAAGCTCTTCAGGAGAGACGGTAATGATTTATACTATGAGCTACCTGTAACCTTCTCCCAGGCCGCTTTAGGGGATGAGGTGGAGATACCATCCTTTGACGGGGCTGTGAAGATGAAGATCCCATCCGGTACACAGACAGGTACCGTCTTCAGGTTGAAGGATAAGGGAGTTCCTCTATTGAACTCCAATCGTAGAGGTGATGAGATGGTTAAGGTAAAGGTTTTAACCCCTGAAAAATTAAACAGCAGGCAGAAGGAGTTATTCCATGAGCTGGCTGAGGTGGGTGGCAGGCCGATGCAACAGGATGAAGGATTTTTTGATACCTTCCTTAACGGGATAAAAAAGAGGTTATCGTGACTTTTAAGCCCTGGATTCGATAGATATAGTATACCAAGATGTCTTTCGTGGATGAAAAAATCATGGCGTTGAAGCAGAACCCCCCCATGGCCTTAGCCAGTCTGGTGGTTTCACTGGCGGTTGTTGCCATACTGATTGTCTTAATAGCCTGGTTCTTTTTTGGATACAGCTATGGTGTGGTTCGCATCTCAACGGGCACTATGGAGCAAGCCGCATCTTCTTTGATGCTTTGCTTACTCTAGTTTCTCTATCATCTCGTTTATGTAGGTTATACCATTTTCCAGAAGTGTTAATCCCTCCCTTGTGATGGTGTAGTATTTCCTTTGCCTCTCTTCTTGGCGCCATTCAGTGTCCACGTAACCCTCTTTTAGCAGCTTGTAGAGTATCACATAAGCGCTGACTGTGCCTATCTCGAAGTCGAATCTTTCCTGGATGTTTTTATTGAGCTCGTAGGCGTACATTGGTTTCTCTTTCAAGAGTCTGAGGATGTATATCCAGAGGTTTTCTGTGGTGGTTTTTTTCTTGAGTCTCTTAAGTGGTTTATCTCCGTGGGTCATTTTGAGAAATTAAAGTTTTATGACTATAAAATATTTATTTAATAAAAGATATATACTTACATGACTAAAAAAATCAAGGTAGCCCTGGTGGGAGTGGGAAACTGTGCATCATCCATAGTGCAGGGAGTTGAATACTACAAAGACATAGACGGAAACGACCCCCTGATACCTGGACTAATGCACAACGTCATCTCAGGCTATAAAATAGCTCACATAAAATTCGTAGCCGCATTCGATGTGGACTCAAAGAAAGTTGGAAAGGATCTGTCTGAGGCAGTCTTCAGCCAGCCAAACTGCACACAAAAATTCTCCAACGTACCTAAACAGGATGTGGAGGTAAAAAAGGGTCCTGTGCTGGATGGAGTGGCGGAGACAACCCGGGAAAAGTTCACGGTGGACGTGAAACAGAAACCTGTGGACGTAGCATCCCACCTGAAGGAGACGAAACCGGATATCCTGATAAGCTACCTTCCCGTGGGATCTGAGGAGGCAACGAGACACTACGCCAGAGAGTGCCTTGAGGTAGGCGTTGCATTCATAAACGCCATACCAGTATTCATCGCATCAGACCCCGGATGGGCTAAAAAATTCGAGGAAAAAAAGCTACCTATTGTGGGAGATGACATAAAATCCCAAGTGGGGGCAACAATAGTGCACAGGGCACTCACAAGATTGTTCGTTGACCGGGGAGTGAAATTAGATCATACCTACCAGCTGAATGTTGGAGGGAACACTGATTTCCTGAATATGCTGGAAAGGCAGAGGCTCAGCAAAACCCAGTCCGTGCAATCCCAGCTGCCCACACAGTTGCCGGAGCATGATATACACATAGGACCCTCAGACTACGTACCATGGCTGAAGGATAAAAAGCTGGCCTTCATACGACTTCAGGGAAGAAAATTCGGTGACGTGCCCCTAAACGTTGAACTGAGACTGGATGTGGAGGACTCACCTAACTCTGCAGGTGTTATGGTGGACGCGGTAAGGTGTGCCAAGATAGCCCTGGATAGGGGTATCGGGGGTCCATTGTTGAGTGCATCATCTTATTTTATGAAGTCCCCGCCCATACAGTACCAGGATTCCGTGGCAAGGGATATGGTGGATGAATACATTAAAGGGGAAAGGGAGAGATGATTAAATCAAGACTTGATGTTGAATGGTTCAGCGTTAAAGCAGGCACCCTGTTCGCGAGACTGGGATTGTCGCCTAATATCTGGACCCTTATGGCCCTGGTACCTGCATCAGTTGGCTTTTTTGCCCTCTATCAAGGGTATCTGCTCTGGGCCCTTGTACTGTTTATCATCTCCGGGGCTATTGACGCCATAGACGGGGCGGTTGCTCGGGTAACCGGCTCTGTAACAGAGCTTGGAGCCTTCCTTGATGGCGTGATTGACAGATATGTGGAGATATTGCTCTACATTGGTTTATTGTTTTACCTGAAAACGGTGGATGAGGTATTATTAGTTCCTTATGAGGTGTGGATTGTTCTCCTTGTTTACGGGGCTCTGATGCCCTCTTTCGTGCGGGCTTACGCAGACCACCGGAAGGTAATAACCGGAGGAAAGGAGCATAAAAGGATGGGCGGTCTTTTGGAGAGAGCTGAACGCCTCACCCTGATATATGTAGGGATGCTCTTGGGGCTTTTCCAGGGACTATGGCTTCTCTACATAGTGATTTTAACCGCAATACTAGCTAATTTCACAGCACTTGAGAGGATATATTATGTCCTATCACACCACAAGTGAAGTCGGATAGTAGCTGGTATTTAATAAAACAAACACTATTTCTTTATCGATATGATTTCACCTACTAAGATAACACCCAAAAAGCTTTCAAAGCAGCTGGTGAAGAAACACAAGGACCTACTCAAGAACTACGATAGAGAACAGGGGTTACTGAATCGGATATTCATTCTAGAGGAGAAAAAAGACCAACTGGAGCATTGGGTTAACACATCAGATGAGGATGAATTAAAATCCGGGAATATTATGAAACAAAAATCATCGGTTGATAAAGAATTAAGTGAGCTAAGAGATGAATACGAGAAAAACAGGGGTCTATTGAATAAAGTAAACGCCAAGAAGGGGCGCAGCGAATTAGAGTCTGTCATCAAAAAACACGAGGAGGCTCTTGAGCACTGGAAAAACAAAAACAGGGAGTACGCAAAAAAGAAAACATGAACGAGAAGGAGTTGAAGAACAAGGTTAACAGCATCAGAAAGGAGATGGAGAAGAGAAACAAGAAAATAGATTCATCATTCAACGAGTTCAATCTACATAAAACAGAGGCTGACAAGCTAAGGTTGGAGAGGGATTCCCTGAACGATAAAACAAAGGAGGATATCCTCAAGGCAAAGGAGTTGACGGAAAAAAGAAACCAGTTGAACAATAAGGTTTCGAAACTCAAGAAAGAAAGAGAAAAAATAATATCCCTCATGAAGTCCCTGGGATCTGGTATAACCAAAGTGAAGGCAGAGAGAAATGAGTTCAACAAGAAAGCCAGGGGCAATACTGACTCACTTAATGAGTTATACAACAAGAAAACCCAAATCCTGCTGGAAGAGGATATCCCTTTAACGGATGAGATTAAACTATTCGACAGGATTTTTAAGATAAAAGAACGAATTGTTGCAGCAGAGAAAGCGGATAAGCTCCATAGCAAGGTTGTGGAGGAATACGATAAAATAAAGAGGCTAGAGGCTAAGGCCCATGAGATAACTAAGAGAATAGAGTTCGCGGCTGATGAATCACAGCAATACCATAAACAGGCTATGCAATTATACCAGGGGGTTGATGCTGTAAGAAACGAGGCGAATAAAATCCACCAGAAGCTTTTGGAGAAATACAAGCTGATGGATGCGTTAAGGGATAAAATCTCTAAAATAAAAGAGGAATTAACTGAATACAAGAAGGAGATGGATCCCTTCAGTGATGAACTTAAATCCATCCGGTTAAACAAGGAAGAGAAAAAGAAGGACAAGGATGCGATTAAGGCAAAAAAGAAACTCAGGACGAAGGGTAGGGTTAACCTAAACGACTTGAAGCTTCTTTTGGATAGGAATGAGTTGGATTTGAAGGAATAATCTATCCACCTAGTTTATCATCGAAGTCCCCTGAATCTATCTTCTCTATGAACTCCCGGGGATCAAGCTCTTCTATGGTAACGCCGGCACTTTTACAGGTGCCTGCTATCTCTTTGACAACATTTTTCATATCCCTGCTCAACAGACTCTTGCTCTTTATTTTTGATATGGTAAGGAGCTGCTCCATGCTTATGTTGCCCACATGAGTCCCGTCCTGTGTGCCCTTTTCTATGCCCGCTTCTTTTTTGATTAAGGCCGCTGTAGGTGGAGTCCCAACCTCTATCTTATACTCCTTGGTTTCGGTATCAATTATCAGTTTAATGGGAACCTTCATGCCATTCATATCAGCTGTTTCCTCGTTTATCTTGCCTATAACCTCATTTATGTTCAAGCCAAGGGGACCTATAGCCGGGCCCAAGGGCGGGCCAGGGCTTGCTTTACCCCCCTCAACAAGTGACTCAATTGTTTGCTTCATCTTTTTCTTTCTCATCCTCATTTCTCTTTATTATCTTAAGGTCATCTCCCTTCACTATCACAGGAATAGGCACGGCAGCCTCAATTAACTCCACCGTTATCTCGTTCTTGTCTTTATCTATCTTCGCCACCCTGGCCTTCTCTTTCTTGAATGGACCTGAGACCAGCTCGACAAGGTCTCCCTTGTTGACATCCTCCACTACGGGGGTTGGCATCAATATTTCCTCCAAGTCCTTTATATCAATGGTGCCGGCTGAATTAATATTTCCCTTCTCTTTAAGTAGGAGGCCTTTGGTCTTGGGCGTGTTCTTAGCTATATCCTGCACCACCCCCGGGCTGTCTGCCTCCACCAGCACATAACCTTTAAGGTTGGGGCTGTAGAGTACGGAGTACACTTTCTCCTGTTCACCTCTTTTTATCATGTTTCCAACTTCCTGATAGAGCAGTTTGGCGACGACCTGCTCCTGTCTCACTGTTGCTCTGACAACATAAATTTTCGGTTCCATCAAAGATTCCTAGATATGTCCTTCCCTGATTAATTCAGAGATGATAAAAACAATAAAACCCACCAACCCTATGACAGTCATGCCCAAGCCGGTTATCTTAGCTGTTTCCTCATACTCGGATTTCTTGGGTTTTCTGGTGAGCCTCAGTATCCGGCGGGTTTCACTGTAGGCCTTCTTTATCCTACCCTGTATGCTCATTTTATACTTCTCTCAACCCGATGTCTGCATGACTATCTCTCTCGCCTGACTCTATCCGTTCCTCAAGCTCTCTTTCGAAGGTTGGCACCTTGACTCCTGCAAGTATCAGCAGTGTCTTGATTACGTTCCTGTCCACGCTCTCATCTATCTGGGCTCCCCAGATTATCTCTGCCTCTGGGTCAATGTTTTCGGAGACAATCTTGACTATATCCTCCGCCTCCTCCAGGGTCATATCCTTGCTCCCGATGATATTAATCAACGCTCCCTGAGCACTGCTTATGTCAGTGTCGAGCAGCGGGGACCTGAGGGCTTTCTCCACAGACTCCCTTGAACGCTCATCCATGGTGGTATCCCTTGTTGATGAGCCTAGACCGATCATGGCTGTTCCACCGTCGCTCATAACGGCCCGCACATCAGCAAAGTCCAGATTAACGAGACCTGCTTTTGTGACCATCTCCGTAACACCCTTTACTGCATTAGCCAGTAACTCATCGCTCACCTTGAAGGCCTCGTCGATGGGTAGGTTCGGTGCGATATCAAGTAATCTGTCATTTGGTATAACAATTACTGTGTCAGCGTATTTTCTTAGCTTCTTCAATCCTGCGAGAGCATTTTTGGCTCTCTTCTTCCCTTCAACAGTGAATGGCAGGGTGACTATGGCAATACTTAAGGCGCCTAGGTCCCTTACCGCCTCGGCTATTACCGGAGCAGAACCTGTTCCTGTCCCACCACCTAAACCGCAGGTTATGAACACCATATCCGAGTTGGTTAATACATCAGATATTTTTGCTACATCAACGTCAGCGCATTGTTCGCCCACCTCAGGGTTGTTTCCTGCGCCAATACCTCCCGTGATGGATGCACCAATAAGTACCTTGGTGTTTGCTTTAGTATAAAGTAAATCCAGTGCATCAGTGTTTATGGCGACAATATCTCCTCCCTCAAGACCCATATCCGCCAGGCGGTTTATGGTATTGTTTCCAGCACCTCCTGTTCCAACAACCTTGATGGATGTCTTTATGCTGTCAACTATTCTCTTGAGTTCCTCGTCAGTATCTGACATAAACTCGGATTCGCTAGAGCTTTTCCTTTTTATTTTTCTCCCCTCTTCTTTTGTGACGACGTCCTGGATAATTGCTTCCATTTTGGTTCAGGTACCTATTTGCTTGAATATTATTTAGCTATACTGTTTATACTAATCTATTTGGTAGTTAATATATAAAAAAAGTAATGGTAATTTCCATTATTTATGTTTTATTTCCTAAATATGCCTTATAGCCCACATTCCTCGTACTTGAGGAGGTTCTCCAGGTTCTTTCTCACCCTGTTCTCCATGAACTCTATGGTTTCCTTATTTTTCTCGGGCCTAAAAAGATGCCTGTATCTGCCCTGAAGCTTCAGGTATTCCTCCAACGGCTTAAGTTTATCGATGTCCTTGGGCCTTCCGAGCTTATGTTTCCCGTCTATTATCTCATAGAGTGGGCATACTCCCGTGTCTACGGCAAGCTTGGCTATCTCGATGCTTTTCTCTGTAGCTGAGCGCCAGCCTGTGGGGCATGTAGCAAACAGGTTAACGAATGTAGGGCCCTCTGTTTCTATAGCTGTTTTCAGTTTCTTGAAGGCATCTGTTGCATAGCCAATTGATGCATTGGCCACGTAAGGCGACCCGTGTGCTGCCAGAATATGCACTAAATCCTTCTTCCACTCCTCTTTCCCTATGCTTTTTTTCCCGGAGGGGGATGTTGTGGTGTAGGCTCCATAGGGCGTTGAACCACTTCTTTGTATTCCCGTATTCATGTAGGCTTCGTTATCGTAGCATATGTATGTGAAATCATGCCCTCTCTCGAATGCCCCTGAGAGGTGCCCGAATCCTATGTCGTAGGTTGCACCATCCCCCCCTATGGCAATGACTTTGGTGTTTTCCCCACTGTATTTCAGTGCTGCCTCAATCCCTGAGGCGATTGAGGCCGCGTTCTCGAAGGCTCCGTGAATCCATGGCAGCTTCCAGGCCGTCTCCGGGTATGGTGTACTTACTACCTCTATGCAGCCTGTTGATTCAACCAGGATAGAATTTCTCCCAGCTGCCTTGGTAATTAATCTCAACGCTGTTGCTGCCCCGCATCCAGCGCACGCCCTGTGCCCGTAGCTGAAGTATTCCTCCTCAGGTAAACCCATTATAGCCATTTTTTCAAAACATCCACTCCACTTTCTTTCCCCTATCTTTCTTGGTCATCTCGTGCATTTTTTCAACGTGATCCAGTTTAACATCCCTGCCTCCTATACCAACAATGAAGTCCCTTATATCTGGCCTCTTCCTTTCGTCATAAAAGAGGGATCTGATTTCATCGAATACCGGGGGGTTAGCGCCAGGAGACACTGCTCTCTCCAAGACAGCTACCCTCCTCGCATTCTTCAGGGCTTTTTTCAAGGCCTCTTTGGGGAATGGCCTGTATACTACTATCTTAGCTAATCCAACCCTCTCGCCTTTCTCTCTCAGCTTGTCTACTACGACCTTTATCTGACCGCATATGGAGCCCATTGCAACAAAAATTATCTCAGCATCATCTGTTCTGTATTCCTCCACCATACTATATAATTCGGGTCTTGAGCCATTGATTTCCACAGGGAATCTTTCGGAGAATTCCTTGAAGACCTCTTCTATGACCTCTATCGAGTTCTCGGTTGCGTCAACCTGAGACTTCCTTAATTCCATGTACTCTGAGGGGAACCCAATCGGTCCCTGTGTCATGGGCTGCTTGGGGTCGAGAACGGCATGCAGTGGCTTATACGCTGGTAGGAACTCATCCACATCCTCTTTAGCGTAGGTGTTCATTGACTCATACAGGTGTGTTAAGACGAAACCGTCCATGCATACCATTGAAGGCAGAAGCACCCTGTGGTCTTCGGATACCTTAAACTGCATGAGTGTGAGGTCATAACATTCCTGAGCGTTCTCTGCATAGAACTGTATCCACCCAACATCTCTGGCTGAAATCGAGTCCTGATGGTCGTTCCATATGCTTATTGGAGCGGACATAGCCCTGTTTGCTAGTGTCATACAGACGGGGAGGCGCATTCCTGAGACAATAAAAAGAATCTCAAACATTAATGCAAGCCCCTGGGATGCTGTTGCCGTATAAGACCTGACTCCTGTTGCCGAGGCCCCCAGGCAGGCGGATATAGCCGAGAACTCTGATTCAACCCTGATGTATTCGGAGCCTGTCTCTCCGTTGGCCACGTACTCTGAAATCCTCTCCACTATGTGGGTCTGCGGTGTTATAGGGTATGCTGCGATAACACCCGGTTCTGCCAGCTTAACAGCCTCGGATATGGCGTGAGATGCCTCCATTATCTTTCTAGTCATTTCTTATTTCTCCTCCATTATCATTTTGATGCATTTAACCGGGCACTCGTTGGCGCAGATGCCACAGCCTTTGCAGTAGTCCAGGTCTATCTCGAATTTCCCGTCCTCTCTCTTGCTGATACACCCTTCCGGGCATAACATCCAGCATGTTCCGCATCCGATGCATTTATCGAAGTCAACCACCGGCCTCTTGGAGCGCCACGCCCCGGTCTTCAGGTTGGCGGTGGAGCCATTACTCTCCAACACGCATCCGATGGTGATTTCCTTGTCGTTAACCTTCAGCTTAACCTTTTCGAAGTCAATCATTCTCTTTTTTTCTCCATCGCTTGCTGGTACGTTTCCTCAACCAGTTTCACGTTTTTTTCCGCGATGCTTCCGGTGAAGTGTTCCTTCACTGCCTCCATAATGCTTTCTTTTTTAACATCTCCGGTGAAGGCGGAAAATGCCCCGAGCATTGCGGTGTTAACTATGTTCCTGCCTAATATCTTGAACGCTATTTCGGTGGCATCTATGGTGTTAACATCCAAACCCTCCAGATCAAGCTCTTTAGGTGTTTTCTCGGAGTTCACAATGATTTTACCCCCCTCCTTTAACCCCTCCGTGATCTTAACCACATCAAAGAGGCTGGAGTCCAGGACCACTATTATGTCTGGCTTGTATATGGCGCTTTTTCTTCTGATGAATTCATCGCCTATTCGGGTGAATGCTTCAACCGGGGCGCCTCGTCTCTCCACCCCAAAGCGTGGGAATGCCTGGGAGAATTTCCCGTCCCTGAATGCGCCGATGGCTAGCAGTGTGGCAGCGGTTACCGCGCCCTGACCGCCTCGTCCATGGAATCTTATCTCCTTCATTT
The DNA here is from genome assembly GCA_002254565.1 of Candidatus Altarchaeales archaeon ex4484_2. Classification (GTDB taxonomy): domain Archaea; phylum Altiarchaeota; class Altiarchaeia; order IMC4; family QMZM01; genus EX4484-2. The sequence continues at coordinate 31,899 of NJEG01000021.1, forward strand.
TTATTTTTTTTCACTATCTTGACAGGAAACAAAAATCATAATTATTAATCATGATAATTGATCTATTATTATAATGTACTCCAATATATAAAAATATCCTGGAAGGGAGAAAATGAAAGCTGTTATATTAAACTATAGGCAGGGTAAAAGGACGCAGTCCACAAATCAATTGATTGTTAAACCAGAGGGTTCATCCAGCAAAGAGGATGCCTCCAAGCTGTTGGGTAAGAGTGTTGAGTGGACCACCCCCTCAGGCAAGAAGATTGTTGGGAAGGTCACAAGGGTACACGGTCGTAACGGCACGGTGATAGCCAAGTTCAACAAGGGACTTCCCGGCCAAGCTCTCAGCACCAAGGCAGAGATTATTTAATCTCATTTTATGCCGCTGTAGCTCAGCTTGGGAGAGCACCAGGCTGAAGACCTGGGTGTCGAGGGTTCAAATCCCTCCGGCGGCATTCTAAGATTTTCTTTTTGTAAATATCAAAAGAAAACAGTTACTTTGGTCGGAGCATTTCCCTGAATTCTTTTACGGTTATTCCGGCATCTCTGAGAATGCTTTTAAGTAGTTTCGGGTGCAATATTCTCTTTGTGTGGTAGGGTAGAGTAACTCTTTTTCCTTCAGGGTTTTTGTATATCCTATGGCTTCCTGATTGTCTAACCAATTTAAAGCCTAACTTTTTTAGAATCTTCTCTGCTTTTTTGGCATCTACTCTGGGCAGCTTTTCGCTCATGCTCTGACCTTCAAGGTAGTTAATGCGACATTCTGGACGGAAGGGATTTCTTCTTTTGCCTCAATTCTATCCCTTATATGCAGCCTCATCGCATCCCTCAGATTCTCGAGAACCTCCTCATAGGTCTCTCCCTGCGTGTAGCATCCCTGCAAGATTGGGCAGGACGCAAAGTATCCCTCATCAGCCTTCTCGATAATAACCGGGAACTCAAATATTTTATCCACTACTCTTTTTTTCATTTTCTGATATTATTTAGTATTTATTGCTTAAATTACTGACTAATAGGGAGGGTGGGGTTGATAAGGGCAGGAACCGTAGGTGCATGCCCTTATGTTCAAATCCCTCCGGCGGCATATCTCTTTTTCTTTAAGGAAAAGCTCACATCCCGCAGATTAGGGGTGTCATATATACCTCTATTATCCCCGCCAGCAGGAGGATGACAGCTGACAGCACCACAAGGTCTATGGAGTCTATGGTTACGTCTATGAACTCTCCTCTAATCTTGACCCCGTGTCTTGCCACCGCAACAGAGATGATCCCCCCGCCCAGCGCTCCCAGGAAGTAGGCTGATATCTCCGGTATCCCGTGTATGAGGTAGCAAAAGCTTATACTGAAGGAGCCGAAGTAGTTGTAGAGGAAGTCGATGTTTCCCAGGGGAGCGTATCTTATCAGTGCGTTCCTGATTGCGATGCCAATAGCCACCCCCACGATGGATGCATTGAGTGTTAGGATAAAGATGGCTCCACTCCCATAGAGGAAGGAGAATATTATGCAAAAAACCCATACCCTGAAGTTGTTTTCGAGTATGGTGAACAAAGTGTTCGTGGATTCCTGGTTGAATCCTGTCATGTCCCCTGCGGTTGATATTACCCTGATTCTTTTTATCTCGTTTATCTGGAAGCTGAACAGGTTTTCTTCCATATCCACGGGTAGTATGATGTACCAGAAGGTGTAGGAGACCACCATTCCAAGGAAAAGGGCTACGAAGAGGGACAGGGCTTTCCCGTGTTCTTTTATAAGGAATGTTTCTTGGTGTGTTTTCCTATGCCTCTTCTGCAGGGAGTGGATGAGTTTCTCATCTTTTTCCTCCTCCAGCTGCAGGGTCTTGTACATTATTACCACAAGAGGTATGGTTGTGAGGAATATGCTGGCGAAGCTTGATTGGGAGCCGAAGGTGAAGTATGCCAGGAGTAATCCTATGCTTGAATAGATAAGACCGACATAGAACATGTCCCTGGGTGTTTTCTCAGCCTTCAGGGGGTCTACGATGGATTCGAGTACCATGTTTATCGATAAAGAATAGTGTAGATCTAGTATATATCCTTTAGTTTGGTTTCTTTTATTGAGTTATAGAGTATAGTCTTACTTCATAATAACCAAGAAATTTACTTCGTAAACTTCTTGTTATCGTGGGAGGTCTTTTTGTTTACTTTATGACTTTATGATGTTATTATCTATTATTTTTTTAGGCGGATTGTTAATATTTTTATACCTCCGCGCCTAAATAGGTTTCTATGGGAACAGATAAAAAATCAGCAGCCGTTATTTTCTCGCTAACACTCCTGGAGTTGCTGTTACTCCATGCATTCGGGTGGCTTCAGTTGTTCACGGGATTGCTTTTGGTTTACGTGCTTCCTGGTCTTTCATTAACTCTGTTGTTGTTCCACAGGAATAAACTGAACCTGCTCGAATATGCTGTATCAACAATCGTGTTGAGCCTGAGCTTAAATATTCTCACGATATTATCCTCCAACCTCCTGCTGGGTGTTCCCATCACCTATGCAACTGTAACCACACAAATACTTGCAGTGTCTTCATGTTTCCTGCTGGGGTATCTCTTCCTCCGTTTCAGGTCATGGGATGGAAGCCATGCGCTGGGGCTGGGGGTGGGGGGTTGGCAGGTTATTGCCTTAACAGCAGCTCTGCTGTTCATTTCATACACCACATACATGATCCACGAAGACTACATGTTTCCGTTACACAGCGACGAGTGGCAGGATCTTGCCCGGGCAACGTCTATCATTGAACACAGGAACATAGTAATGCGCAACCCATATCTGAAAGAGGAAACACACCAATTTGATTTGGAAATCGGCTTCAACCTCTTCCTTGCTGAGTTCTTCATTTTGACGGGTGTGGATCCGGTGTTGTTCTACCAGTATCTGCCGGCTATTACTTCCTTAATCGCCGGATTAGCTCTTTTCGTATTCGTTTATGAACTATTCGGGGATTTTTATCCAGCGTTCCTGTCGACTGTGTTCCTGGCAGGTCTTAAGGGAACGATTTTTTTACTCGGCACATGGTTTATGGTGGCTATGTCTTTGAGCATACCGTTCATCTATTTTATCCTGTATTGTCTGACCCGGGCTCTAAAAGACAATAGCTTACCCTTTTATCTAGCAACATCTGTTTCACTTTTGGCCTTGACTGTGATACACCCTGGCATGGGCTCATTTCTTTACCTGACAGTAGTGTTATATCTTGCCGGGTTGCTGGTTTACCTGCTCCTGAAGAGGGAGATAGATTTTAGTTTCAGAAAAACATGTGTATGTTTTGCTGGTGTTTCCGTGATCTTTCTGCTCCCCCTGGCTTCGTTCGCTTATTCTCTGGGACTGCTTTGGAGGGATTCTCTCCACGAGACCGTCAGGTATTTCTTCACGGAGTTCATAGTCTTCGGCAGGCTTCTACAGTATGATGGAGTATATGAGCCCCTGTTCCTTTATGAATTCTACGGCCCTGTTGCTTCCGTGTTAGCTGTTGCTGGGTTATTTTTTTTCGTGTACAGGGGGAGGGGGGGTGTTGTTTCAGCGGCCTTGTTTCTTTCATTGGTGAATCTCGTATTGTACCAGTTTGAAGGCTTTAATCTGTTCCTGTTTTATGAGCGGACTGTTTATTTCGTGTTGCTTTATTTTGTTATTCTCTCGGGGGCTGGGTTGTTCTCATGGGTTCTATAGGGTGAGGATGGATAAACAGATCACGGTAGATGATTATAGGGCGATGAGGTGGCTTTCCACTGTGGCCGGGCATAGGGTGGTGATGGCACATCCCCGGATTTCGGATGCCATATATCCTGTTAGCGGGAATTATGTGGTCAGCCCGATGTCTCATTCCTTTAGCGGGGTGGATTCCCGGATAAATGACGTGAACCGTTTTTTTCTGGCGAACTGCAGCGATAAGATGTCTTTGCTGGAGAGGTATGATGTCGACTACGTTTATTTCAGGTTCCGGATGGGGTGTGGTTTTCTGAGGGAGGTCTATAATGATTCCGTCTACTTATATCAAGTTAGCTGAGTTTATTTGTTCATTGTTCTGTAGATAACGAACATCAGAATCAATCCTATTGCTGCGATGGTTACTATGCTGATTTCGAGGGGTATGGTGGTTGGGGGTTGGGGTGTTGT
>NJEG01000022.1 GCA_002254565.1 Candidatus Altarchaeales archaeon ex4484_2
CCGTCGACATAAATTCTTTTCTCGCTTGAGCCTGAGTCATAGCTGACGCATAGGTGGTGCCATCGGCCGTCGTCGACTCTGGAAGAGCCGCTCATGTCATCTATAGTTGAAGCCCTGGTATTCCATGTTACGGTGCCAGCTTCCCCATCACTTCCAATACCGAAGCGCCAATACTCGCTCCTATCCCATGAAGCGATAACCTGCTGGCTCTTATCTGATTTAACCCAAGCGCAAACAGTCACCTCCTCCAGAGGGGAACTATACTCTAATCCGTTCACAGCAATATAATCATCAACTCCATCAAACAATAGACCATAACCAGAGGGGAACTATACTCTAATCCGTTCACAGCAATATAATCATCAACTCCATCAAACAATAGACCATAACCAGAGATGCCTTCAGTCCAGTTGGGTCCATATAGTGTGCCTGTGTTGTTGTTGAGGCTGGAGTCGAAGGTCTTGTTGCCCTCACCCTCGCTGAAGTGGTATATTAATGCGGTGGTGTAATCATTGTATTGCTGCCTTACCACCTCAGGTGTTATTGCTATGTCGTAGATGAGTATCTCATCGATGAGGCCTTTAAAGTAGTAGCCATCCTGGCTTCCACGACGGCCAACTGCTAGTATGCTACCTCCGTCGTATAACCTCCCTGAGAAGGGCTCCACATCATCTTGCAACACCCCATCAACGTATAACATAATGTGGGAGGTGTTGTAGACGCAGTAGACCTGGTGCCAGTTATTGTCGCCGAATCCGCTGGAAGAGATCACCCACTTCGATTGCCCGAGGGATTCATTACGGAGACGGCACATGAAATCCTGCTGCCCTCTCCTGTAAACCAACTCGATATCCGCACTCTTGCTCAGAATACGCATGTCATTACTGCTTCCATCACCCAACGGTTTAACCCAGGCGCCAAGGCTTAACTCCCCTATACCCTCAACACCCCAGTAATCACCTAAGTCAACGTAATCATCCACGCCATCGAAGGATAAAGCGGTTTCTGAGATGCCGTCAACCCAAGAGGCTCCATTAATGAAGCCATGATTCTCGTTACCTGAGGAGTCATTGGCCACAAGACCATTACCCTCATCAAAGTAGTAGGCTGCTACCAGGGGACCACTGCGGTATAAACCAAACAAGTCCTTGATTTCAGTTGAACTTAAAGCTCGACTGTAGACGCGAACCTCATCCAGTGAGCCATTCAACTCATACCAACCACCATGCCACCGGCCAAGATACAAACCGTGACCTGTTGAGGCAAGAGAGCCGTCAACACCCCCCATGTTATCCTTCAGCTGACCGTCCACGTAGAACTCCATACTACCTGAGATGCCATCCCAGACACCGCAGAAGTAATGCCATACCTCCCTGTTCAAAGAATTACCAACACCAATACTAGAGTAGTTGCTCTCTGAATCATAGACCCCAAATAAAAACCCGGAGCTAGTGTAACGGAACTGCAGTTGATTCTTCTCACACAGAACACAACCCGGATGATCTGCAGCGCTTAAGCCATCCATCCTAGCCCAGGAGCACACAGTCAAAGCCGATAGATTATCCAACAAACCAGGGTCAGAGACCTGCACGTAATCACCGTCGCCGTCGAAATTCAAGGCATGCTCGGAGATGCCCTCACCCCAGGAGGCTCCATTAACAAAGCCATGGTTTCCGTTACCTGAGTAATCATGTACGGAATTACCTGATTTTTCATCCAATCTCCAGTAAGCCACTAAACCAGAGAAATCCGTCACAGACCTGCTGGAGGGAGAGTTCACGTCAAAAACAGCTGAAACAACATTATTGTCTTCATTCACTTCGGGGATTACGCCATCAGGCTCAGGTAACGGGTCGATGTGAGCAGATAGGAGGTGTCTGCCGGAGGAGGCTGTCCAGGAAAACTCAACCTCCCTGTTTTCCCCGTCTTCCAGGGAGATCATCCGGTAATCTATTATCCTGCCATTATCCTCTAGGGTCACCAGGAAGTTGTTGGCGTCCAGCTCCCCGTTGTTGTAGACTGTGGTTGATACGGGTACGGTATCGCCTTCCTCTAGGTTTGTGGGGTTCAGGGTGTATTCGCCAAAGTAATCGAATCCGGGGAAGCATCTGCCTTCGCAGTAGTGTGTGCAGACCCCATCAACGCATTCATCGATTGTTTCATGGAATCCATCCCAGCACTGTCTGTCCACGCTGCAGCCCACGGCCAGCGTGCGCTGACCCGCAACAGATAACAGAACATCCTCGAAGGAGGCTGCGGAATCTGTTGGCTCGGATTCCACAACAGAGCCTTCCACAGTAACCAACCTGGAGATGATATTGTTTCCGGTGAACAGTTCCTGGACTGTTACACCATCCGATAAGAGGTTGGCTGTTATGGAGATGTTATGTTCGCCTGCTGTGGGAGTGTAATCGAACACCAGATCACGGGATTCACCCGCTGTGAGGTTCATGATTTTATATTCTTGAGGCACGCCATCAACCAGTAAAGAAACAATAAAGGAGCTGGTAGCGGAGCCGGAATTTCGTAGAACAACTGATACGTTGGTTTTTACACCAGCCACCAGTTCAGAGCCGAAAACCAGATAATCCTTGGGTTTGGAGTAATAAACGTTTCCGTATACGTCCAGGTCACAGCTCCTGCAGTCGATCTCACCTTTACGGCATTCTCTTATAGTAACAGAGCTGTCTACCATAATCCTCATCTTCACGCATTCGTCAAAAAGCCGGCGTATAGCCACTTTAGCATCGGTTTCTGCGGTCTCCGTAGAGCCATCTTCCCTGGTGCATGTGACCTTGATGGATGGTCTGTACGGCTTTGCGGAAGCGGAAACATCCAAGTAAAAAAAGGAGGGTTCATCAAAGCTGCGAACCCAGGTTTTCCTGCAGACGGCTTTTCCATGGCCGCAGTGGTATTCACTGCCAGCCGCACAATCTCTGTCATGAATGTGACCTGATAAAACATCATATAAGAGCTCCTTCTCCGTCCTGTAACCAACATTTATCCCTGAAACCTTCACCTGTCCGGGGGAGTCGGAGTGGAATGTTAGGGGGATCATGCAGTATCCTTCACTGTTGGGGGTGCATGATGTGAGGAACGTGTTCAGTTGAGTTGAGAAGTTAGTAACCATCTGGTGGTTATCGAATTCACCTGGCATGTTCCAGTCTATTATGCCGTTACCTGAGATGTCGAGGGAGAGATTTGATGCGGGGAGGCGCCTGTAGTTTATGGCTGAGGTTCCCTTGATGTTGCAGTTGGCGCCGCCAAAGTAGGGGCATCCATAGCATGGACTCCAGCCCGCACAGGATGACTTGAAGCTAAGGGATTCGGTTGTGAAATCAAGGCTGCGGCCGCAGGCGTTTCGTCCGTTTATTTCATAGTCTCCGGAACCCTTGCAGGAGGAGGATACGTTATAGGAGTAGATTCCGTCGCCTGCTTTAAAGGATTTGGTGTCTGAGTCGCTGCAGCGTTTTTCACCGCAGCCCCAGCATTTCTCGTAGCAGGAGGACTGCACAGAAACAATATGTTCACCGAAATCCCGGTTGAAGGATAATAAGAGGGCTGTTTCAGAGACCACGGCATTCGCTGGAATCTGCAGGTAGGTGGTTTCGTTGCCGGATGAATGCCATGATAGTATCCTGCTTTTTCCGCCGTCTATTTCATCGACGTAGTCATAGAGCGATAGGTCGTTGAATGAGATGCTGCTATCGGATTTGTGGAAGGTCAGGTCTGTGGGCTCTGGTGTTCCAAAGAGTAGTGAGGCGTTTTCCAGGAGGTTGGACATCAGGGACTCAACTTCGAGGGAGGTGTTTAGGGCTGAGGCCTGTGTTATGGAGAGGATTATGAGGGTTGTTAGGATGTAGCTTTTTTTGAATTCCATCATATAATAAAATACTCTAAAGTTTTTTCTTTGTTATAACATGTGAAAAGATTATATAAATACTAAAGAAAAATCTAAAGAAAAAGGTGATATAAAAAATAGCTACGTAATATCCAGAGCCTTTATTGGGATATCAGTCTCTTCCGTCAACTCCTCAATCAGATTCTTCGCTATCAACAGCTTCTTTCTCTTCCGCTCACTATCGCTGCTGCGGGAATACTTCCCCACATCAGAGTCAAAGTCCATGCCAGCCAACAAAATCTCCCGGGCCTTAAAGTAGACGGCCAAAAAAACACAGCGGTCGCCGTCAGTGAAGCCGCCGAAGTTATGGACCCTGCCGACGGGCTTCACCTGAGTGGAGCCGACAACACCACTCAGGCGGGGAACCACATTCTCCAGCAAGGCGATATTATCCCCGTGCGCGTGAACAACAGTCAAAGAACCCCGCAAGTTCGCCTCCAGGATATCCCGCAGCCGACCATCCAAATCAGTCACCAAAACATCAGGCAAAACCTCCGCCTCAAGGAAAGCAGACACAGCCCCGTCAGCGACAACAAAAACATACCTGTCATGGAGACTCTTCTCCTTAACATAAGAGACAGCATCCCCTAGGGAGGGGCCGGCACCGAAAACAATAACCCTCTTATCCTCCAACAAAACACTAAGCCGTTCAACACTGGAATCCTCGATGAGATTATCCAACAAAATAGTGGCAGCCCGGTCAGAAGCCCGGCTCAAGTCCAGCTCAGCAGCAATCTCATCATATTTCTTAAACCAGTCCATTAAATAATATACACGTTTATTTATAGATAAAATAAGAATAACGGGGAAACAAAATGGGGAAAAAAACAGGAACGGACACACTAAAAAAGGGATTCGCCAAGATGGTGAAAGGTGGCGTAATCATGGACGTCACAGACGCCAAACAAGCTGACATAGCAGAAAAAGCAGGGGCTGTAGCAGTCATGGCCCTGGAAAGAGTTCCATCTGACATTAGGGCAATGGGCGGGGTGGCCAGGATGGCGGACCCCCAGAAGATAAAGGAAATCATGGACACAGTATCCATTCCCGTGATGGCTAAAGTAAGAATCGGGCACTTCACAGAAGCCCAGATACTGGAAAACATGGGAGTGGACATGATAGACGAGTCGGAGGTGCTGACTCCGGCAGACGAAGAAAACCACGTCTACAAGAAAGACTTCAAGATACCCTTCGTGTGCGGAGCCAGGAGTCTGGGAGAAGCGATGAGGAGAATAAACGAGGGAGCGGCCATGATAAGAACCAAGGGAGAAGCAGGCACCGGAAACGTTGTTGAAGCAGTTAAACACATGAGGCTCATAAACCATGAGATAAAGATGATACAAAAAATGGACGAAACAGAGATGATGAACTACTCTGAAGAAGCAAATGCCCCCCTGACATTGTTGAGGGATATAAGAGATACTGGGAGGCTTCCGGTAGTAAACTTCGCCGCAGGAGGTATTGCCACACCAGCTGATGCTGCACTGATGATGCAATTAGGCGCTGATGGAAACTTCGTCGGATCAGGCATATTTAAATCAAACAACCCCAAAAAGATGGCGGAAGCCATAGTTGAGGCGACCACACACTACAAAGACCCTGAAATCCTCACCAGAGTATCCAGCGGCCTGGGTGATGCAATGAAGGGATTGGACGTGAGAACAATGGATGAAAAGGAACTCTTCCAGAACAGGGGCGTATAAAAATGTTTATTGTGGTGGAGGGACTGGACGGATGCGGGAAAACAACCCAGACCAAAGCCATCCGGGACTGGTTGATCCAGGAAGGGAAGAAAACGCTCTTGACGGGGGAACCAAGCAACAACCAGCTTGGATTATTCCTGCGGGAGGTGTTGATAGGGACCCAGAAAACAGACCCCAAAACCCTCGCCCTGTTGTTCACGGCAGACCGCTACTGGCACCTGGAGAAGGAAGTCAAACCGGCACTAGAGGAGGGGAAGATTGTGGTAATGGAGAGATACGTTAACTCCACCATAGCATACCAGACCGCTCAGGAGGTGGACGGGAAGTGGATCAGGGAGCTGAACAGGTTCGCCATCAAACCAGACCTTACGCTATTCATGGACATGAAGCCTGAAATAGCAACCCAGAGAGCTGATTCAGGAGAGATATTCGAGAACATGGAATTTCAGGAGAAGGTCTACCAGGAATACATAAAAATAGGGGATATGATACGGATAGATGCAAACAAAACACGCGAGCAGGTATTCCACGAGATCAAGGCGGTTATCGAACCCCGGCTCGGGAAATAATTTTATTATCCTTAATTCTTAAATCGAAGCCAAAACGGTTGACTACTTCAACATTCGTTCTGCAGTGGCCGGAAACCATTGAAACAGAGACTTCACCACCAGCCAACGCCAGATAAGGGATAATCTGGTCGGCCATGAAACGGTCCAGGGCAGCTCCCGACTCTAATTCCCTGATTAATCCGTTAGCGGCATCAATTCCCACCGTCTCAGAGCGCTTACCTTTACCCCCCAGGGAATCAAAGCCCAGTATGGAATTGTTGCAGATGGCATACAATAGGAGGCCGGAGCCTAGGGAGGGGGAATCAACGTACTCCTCCTCCAATTTTATATCCTTTGGATTAGATAGATAGTTGGATAGTATCCTCCTCGAAGACTTCAACTGCCTTTCAGCCACGTTTTTATCTCTCAAGGCCCTGTGCGCGTAAGATAAACCCTTCACGCATTCGACAAAACCCCTATCAACCAGAACAATCCTCTCAGGTTTTGATGGATGGACTGTGACGGATACCCGACCCCCGCCTTTCGGGTAGAATCCCCTGCGTTCCAGAGTAAGAGATACCTTGAAACCGAAACGCGTGAGCAAAGGGAAAAAAACGGAACGCAGGTAATCGACCGGCGGGCTCCACCTAACGTCGGTACCTCCCTTTAAACGAAACTCTATCTTACCTAGAGCATGGAATGCAGGCACCAGCAGAGCCTGGAGGACAAGAGATAAAGAGCCGGCGGTGCCTACGTCAACATTAAAAAGTCCGCTTCTTATTTCGCCGGGAGAGAAAAAAATCTCGGATGAGCCAACCCCGAGACCTTCAACAGAGGCATCACAGAGGGAGGCAACGGCCTTAATAGCAGCTAGATGCTGCGGCCTGAGACCGGGATTGTTTCTGCCGGCCCTGATATGGTATACCCTTAATTCCCTCCCGGTGACTGCACTTAAGGCAACAGCTGACCGCATGATCTGGCCACCCCCCTCCCCCACCGAGCCGTCAATAGATAACATCATAACTACTCCAAGCCACCATCCTAATTGAAGCCTATCTACCTAATACTTTGAGAATTAAAGTTAATGTGAGAAGAATAAAAGACGGAGCACCCAATATCAACAAACCAATACCCATCAATCCCAGTAAATCCATATTAATACCACCTCTAAAGAAAAAGAGAATTATGTTGTAGACCACGGCCAAGATGAATACTAGAAAGTCTAATAGAAATAACCCCCTCATATTTTTCTCAGGTTCTTTTCCTTCTTTTTCGGATTTTTCAGCTCTTATCATTTCATCCTCTATCTGTTTTCTTTCCCGCTCTTCTCTTTCCATTCCTTCCTTTTCCTTTCTTTCTCTTCCTTCCTTTTCCTCTCTTTTAATTGCCAGCTGTAACTTCGATTCTTCCTTCTCCACCCCCTCCCAGATATAAACTCGTACACCCTGTGATTCGAATTTTTCCTTCATTTCCCCAGTCATCGGAGCGACAAGGATGGGGATAGCGTCAATGTATTGCATGTATGTTCTCATCTGTCTTAAAACATCCCCAAAACTAGCTACTCTAGACTTGACTTCAATAAAAAATCTTTTCCCCCCTAAAAAATTCGAATAAAATTCAACATAAAAATCAACATACCCAATAATCACTTCAGATTTACCCTCTCCCTTCATAATTGGCATTTCACAAACCACACGAGAAAACACATATTCAATAGGAACTCCAGATAGTCCACCCCAATTAAGTGCAGGAACTACTTTTCTAATTACTTCTAACATCAACCTTTTATCCATTAATGCGAGAACAATAGCGTCATGTTTTGGAGTCTTCAAGTCTCTATCATCAAGACTGTGCTTCTCCAAGAATGTTTTCTTTTTATTTTTTTCCATCCCCGTTTTTAAAAAATTTCAGTTATTCTATTTGTGTTTGATGTATTTTATTCCAAGAGTTGTATTATCTTAGTTGATAGACTTCAAAAAATTATTCTTTATCTTTGAATATACCTAAATTATAAGATGAGTGAAAAAATAGAGGTTGAGATACCCAACAAGCTACTGGAGGGGATAGATGCATTGATAGATGGAGTCAGCATAAAAAACAGGCAGGAGGCTATAGAATCCATCCTGGATCGGAGCATTACCGGAGGCAAAGTCAAAAAGGCAGTTATCCTGGCTGGAGGTAGGGGAACGAGAATGAGACCCTTCACATACGAAATCCCAAAGCCCCTGATTCCCGTACAAGGGAAACCTCTCATTCAGCACACCATAGACCTTCTGATGAAATACAACATCCGGGAGGTAATATTCTCTATAGGATATTTGGGGGATAAAATAAGGGAACATTTTGGTAACGGGAACAGGTTTGGGGTGAAAATCAGCTATGTGGAGGAGGAGGAAGCACTTGGGACAGCGGGACCGTTGAATTTGATGAAAGATCAACTCAAGGAGTCATTTATAATGTTCAACGGAGACATATTAGCGAACATAGACCTGTTTGATTTCATCAGATTCCACACCAGACACAGGGGGCTGGCAACCATAGCCTTGAAAAGTATATCCGAGCCGTCGGGATACGGGACCGTGAAGATGGAAGGCAGCATTATAACAGAATTCATGGAGAAGCCGGAAGAGCAACTAAAGCACGGGCTTATTAATGCAGGCGTCTACGTCATGGAACCTGAGGTTATGGAGTACATACCCAAGGGGAAGGTTATGATGGAACACGACGTCTTCCCCCGGCTCGCTGAGGAAGGAAAGCTATACGGTTACCCCTTTAGTGGGCAGTGGTTTGATACTGGAACCCATGAATCATACGAGAAAGCAATAAAGGAATGGAACCCCCTAGGGTAGGTTATATGCTTTTCGTATCACCCAACACAGCATATCTGGTTCGCTGGGATATGTTGAAGGCATGGTCAGCAATTCTCTCAAGATACTTGGCTACCATAATCATGTTCATGGCGAAGATAAAATTCTCGGGCTTGTCGTTGACTAAATCCTTCAGGATCGGGAATATTTTCTCAAAGAGTTCATCCATCCAGTCCTCATCTCTTCCCACGACCTCAACCAGTTCCAGGTCCCTTTCCAGGAAAGACTTGTAGGAGTTTTCTGTAATCCTGTTTGCTACAACCCCCATCTCCATAATCTCGTCCACGTTGACAGAGTATTTCCTCACGAAATAGACTATCTCCGCGATATCATCTGAGTAGTCTGCTATACGCTCCAGGTTGTAGACCACATCTAGGGTTATGGTCAGGAAACGCAGGTCCTTGGCCACGGGCTGGTGTAATGCAATAGCCTGGATGCATCTCTCCTTCAGGTCTGAGTACAGTTTATTAACCCGTTTATCGTCTTCGATGACGTTTTCTGCTAAAACAACATCTTTTTTCTCCAATGCGTTTATGGCATCTGTTATGTCCTTGCAGACCAAGATGCCCATCTTCCTCATGTCATCTTTTATTCTATCAATCTCCCTCATAAGCCGTGTTCTGGGCATTTTTCATCCAAACCTCCCTGTTATATAATCCTCCGTCTGCTCCATCTCAGGGTTCTCGAATAAAACCCGTGTCCTGTTGAACTCAATCATCTCTCCCAGCAGAAAGAAGCCCGTGTAGTCAGATACTCTGGCAGCCTGTTGCATGTTGTGGGTTACTATTACTATAGTGTATTTTTTCTTCAGCTCCTGCAGTAAATCCTCTATCTTGTGGGTTGAGATGGGGTCCAAGGCAGAGCACGGTTCGTCGAATAAGATAACATCCGGCCTGATAGCAAGAGCTCTTGCTATACACAACCTCTGCTGTTGCCCGCCGGATAAATCCAGGGCAGCCCCCTCAAGCCGATCAGACACCTCCCTCCAAAGGGCAGCATCCTTAAGGCTTTTCTCCACAACCCCGTCAAGCTCTTTCTTCCCCACCCCATGGATTCTGGGACCGTAGGCGACGTTGTCGTATATGCTCATTGGGAACGGGTTTGGCTTCTGGAAGACCTGGCCAATCCTCTTCCTTAAGGCTACAACATCCACATCCTTTTTGTAGATGTTCTCTCCGTTAAGCAACACCTCGCCCTTAATCTTCACACCCTCGATTAAGTCGTTCATCCGGTTAATGCACCGCAGGAAGGTGCTCTTCCCGCAGCCTGAGGGGCCGATTAAGGCGGTAATCCTGTTCTTTCTGATGTCCAGGTTAACATCCTTCAGGGCATGGTTGTCTCCATACCAGAGATTAAGGTCCCTGATTTCTATCTCGTTTCCATCATCCATCTTACCTCCTTATGTTCCTCGCCAGGTATTTATTGATTAATCTTGCAGAATAATTCGAGATCAAGATAATTGATATGAGCACGAATGCCATGCCAAAAGCTCTCTCGATTGATATGGCCTCCGAGGTAAGATAGTATATCTGGGTGGTTAAGGCATTGCATTGCGAGAATAAATACGGGAACTCAGGCATCGTGGGATTCAACGCTACCATGAAGATGATGGGGGCAGTCTCTCCAGCAGCCCTGCCAAAACCCAGTATTACACCAGTTATTATCCCTGGAATAGAGCTGGGTATTACAATCCTGCTGATGGTCTGCAGCTTTGTAGCGCCCAGAGCATAGCTCCCGAGTTTCTCCGATAAAGGCACAGTTCTCAAGGCCACCTCAGCAGTTCTTATGACCGTTGGAAGTATCATGAAACCCAGGGTCAAGCCCCCCGAAAATATCGTGGGCCCCCCTGTGAAATCCTTGAGGTAGTAGAAGAAGAGGGATAAACCGAATAAGCCGAAGACTATGGAGGGCACAGCGTTAAGAGAGTCCACGCTGATTCTGATGATGCTGGTGAGGTTATCCTCTTTCCTGAACTCCACCAGATAGATTGCAGTGAGTACACCCAGGGGGACAGCGAACAAAAGCGCTACAGCCACCAGATAAAAGGTTCCTACTATCGCAGGGTAGATCCCACCCTCCCGCCAGTTGTTCTTCGGCATATCCGATATAAACGATAGATTCACTACCCTGATTCCTTCCACGAAAACATATCCCAGGATGAGGAACAGGATGGAGATTATTAGTAAGGCAGAAAACCAAAAAACCCCCTTCATGACCTTATCTGATGTTTTGCTGTTAATCATCTCACGCTAATCTGACTCCTTGATAGTATATAATTTGATGCAACGCTTAGCACGAAGGTGATGCAGAACAAAATCACACCCAAAGCGAATAAGGCTGAATAGTGCAGGCCACCCACCTGCGCAGGACCCATCTCCAGAAGTATGGCGGAGGTCAGGGCTTCACCTGGTTTAAACAATATCTCTGGAACCTGGTTTATTAACTGCATCACTGTGGAGCTACCCTCCTTTCCAAGAAGCTGCTTTACCACCTCAGGCATGTTCTCGGAATTCCCTAAAACCAGGACTACGGCCATAGTCTCCCCCATGGCCCTTCCCACCCCCAGTATTATGCCCGCGAAAATGCCAGGCAAAGCGGTGGGGAGTATTATCTTTCTCAGGGTCTGCCAGTTCGTGGCTCCCATAGCCAGCGAGCCCAGCTTGAAAGACTTGGGGACTGACTCAATGGAGTCCTGTGATATGCTGATGATGATGGGAAGAATCATTGCGGCCAGGATAATGGAACCCGCCAGGATGGTTTCACCGGTAGCCAGTTCAAGGGAGACCTTGATGAACCTCACAATAATCACCAGGCCAAAGAGGCCGTAGATTATGGAGGGTATCCCTGCCAGTAACTCAATTACTGGCCTGGTGGCGTCCCTGGCCCATCCCGGGGCTATCTCAGCAAGGAATACTGCACAGGAAACCCCCAGCGGGATGGCGATGATTAATGCACCGAGGGTGGCCATTATGGAGAAAAAAACGAAGGGAAAAGCACCATATAGTCCCTGCTCTGGATTCCACTTGGTACCGAAGAGGAAATCAAGGAAGCTCACTTCCTGGAATAGACGTATTGCCTCGTTGAAAAGGAAGATGATGATTAAGAGCAAAATAAGGGATGCTGTGATGGAGAAAACAAAAAGTACGGATTTAACAAGGTCCTCCCTTTTCTGGTGATTCATGTTAAGTTATCTGTTTCGCTGGAAATAAAAAAAAAGATAATGTTATTATATAGACTATATAGTTAGTGGAGGTTTATTACACCTTCGGCGATATCAGACACATACTCTCCAATCCGCCTGAAGCTCTCGTAAACCAAAAGAGACTTATCCCTCTTCTTCTGTAGATTATCCAGGAGCTTCCTCTCCTTAACCCTGAGTTTCTCTATCTCCACCAGGACCTCCTCTGCCATGTCAGGATGCCCTGAGCGCAGAGATAACATCACCTCACCGTATAACTCAACCAGTGGCTCATAGCTTTCTATTTCATCAAAGCCCTGCCCTTCAAGAAGAAGGTTAGCGATGTTCTCTATGTGGTCCGAGAGTCTCTCGATGCTTTTCACAATCTGAAACCATGCTGTTACATCAGAGCAGTGGGTATTCGATAACTGCCGTAAAATAAGGAAATAGAATTTATCGATTTCGTTGTCTCCGTCTATGATAGATTTAAGGAAGTTTTCGTTAATGTTTTCCTGGTTCTTGATTGCGTTAATGATGTCCTTCAGGGATGAGAAAGACATCTCATGCATCCTGCTGACCGTGGAGGTGAGGTCCACGCCCTCGTACATGAGCATCTTGAACATAATCTCTTTGGAGGTTTCGCCGAAGGGTTCCATCCCAATAAGATACTGTGACATCTTCTTCAGATGTTTTCTCTTATCCGGCTCGATGAATTTATCGGACTTGAAGGTTATCATGTCATAGCCCTTGATGTATCTTGTTATGAGCAGTCTAGCCAGGAACTCTTTCGTTTTGTCTTTAACATCTATCTCGCTGAACCTGCTACCGCCTTCCCGGGTCTTAAGCCATAGTCCCTCGCCCTTCTCCTCTATTATGATGGTATCTCCCTTGTTTAGGTTGCTTTTTTTAACCCATTTCTTAGGGAGAGAAATGATATACGTGGATTCCCCTGTAATCTGGATTTTTCTATATTCCATCTTTTGAAAAATATATGTGTATATAGCTTATGAAAAAGTGGTTATATAATGAAATGCATATAACAGCACATGAGACCCATGGAATACTATATACCCAAATATAACTTGTTAGGAAGTAAAATCTCTGCCCTAAAAAATGAGAACGTAGATAAACCAATAATCAAGACAGAGAAAAAAAAATAGATAGGGAAGGTTCCCCCCTAGCTTAGGGGAATGAAACCCTCCTTCTCCACTATCTTCTGCCCTTCACTGCATTTCACAAAGTCTATGTATCTCTTGACTTCACCCGTAGGTTGTCCATTGGTTATGTAGTAGAGGTTCCTGGATATAGGGTAACTACCGTCTCCGATTGTTGCCGTGCTTGGCGTCACGCCGTCAACCTGCAAGGCCTTGACGCTTTCATCTATATAGCCTAATCCAACATAGGATATTGCGTTCTCGTTCCCGGATACTGTGGCCCTGACCGCTCCATTAGAGGGCTTCTGCAACACGTCTTCAGAGTTAGAAACCCCTCCGCCGTCCATCACCAGCTCCTCGAAGGTTGCTCTCGTACCGCTTCCTTCCTCCCTGATTATGACTACAATCTCCATGTCTGGTCCGCCAACCTCTCTGTAATTCGTTATCTTCCCGGCGAATATGTCCTGTATCTGCTGCAGGCTCAACCCCTCTATTGAATTGCCCGGGTGCACTATAACCGCTATGCCATCGTGGGCTATGGTGTGTGTCACCAGGCTGGGTGTTGCTTCCATCTCGCTGTCCTTTAAATCTCTTGACGCAGCTCCAATATCCACGGAACCCTCGGATACCATCCTAACACCGGTTCCGGAGCCCCCACCCTGTACGGAAATCTTCACGTTAGGGTTTTTCGCCGTATAGGCCTCCACGGCCTGGTTGGATATGGGCTGTACTGTGGTTGAGCCGGCTATGGTTATCTTCTTGGTTGCCAGGGTCGTTCCAGTTCCTCCGTCTCCAGGAGGGCTAGTGCATCCGGAGAACAACATCATCATAGTCGCCATAAACAGTAAACATATTATCCCTTTTTTTTTCATTTCTTTTTTCATCAGATACCACCCTTTTTTGTCATATTTTAAAGTGACTTATATAAAAAATTGTGGTTGTTGGATATATACTCTACACAAATAGTATATCCTTCTCATATAACAGTATATAGTTTATATACTCTGTTGCTGTATGCCAGTAAGAACATTTATCTACTGAAATATTATATATACTCCACATGATAACGCTTAAAATAAAAGACCTGGATAAACTAAAAAAGAAGGTGGGAAAAAACAATCTCCTGATCACCTGCAGCAACTGCCCCTACTGGAACTATCCACGGGAAACAGTAGACGAAATCGCTGATAAACTGAATGCTGGTATATACAACGTAGACGAGATATGCGGTAGGGAGGATATCACCATAGACGTGGTAGACTACGACTCGGTTTTGGTTTTCAGCTGCGGAGCAGGCACGCAGATAATATCCAAGATCTTGGACACGGAAGCCATACCAGTAGCAGACACCCATCCTGTAGGTGCCAAATTCGGGGAAACAATACAAACCTACTGCCAGGCCTGCGGGAACTGCATCCTAGACCAGACGGCAGGGCTCTGCCCCATAACCAGATGCCCCAAGGGGCTTTTAAACGGACCGTGCGGTGGAATGCAAAAGGGCATGTGCGAGACAGGAGAGCAGCCGTGCATCTGGGCCCTGATATTTCAGAGAATGGAGAAAAAACATAAACTGGATGACTTTCTAAAGATTAACATGCCCCCTGTAAGTGGAAAATGAGCAACCTACTGAAGCGTTTAGGAAAGAAGTTCATTTATACCACAGAGATAATCCCGCCCCGGACAGCAGACCTTAAACCCCTGGATAAGGAGATAAAAAAAATAAATTCCAGGATAACATCGGTTTTTGTACCAGACCTCCCCGGGGCATCGTTATACATGAACTCTCTTGTTTACTCTATACATTTGAAAAATAAGGGATTGGAGCCGGTATACCAGATAAACTGCAGGGACAGGAACTCTCTTGCTATAGAGTCCAACCTGCTGGCGGCTCATGCCTCTGGGATAGTGAACGTCTCCGCCGTAACAGGTGAACACCCCCTGAGAGGAGACCATAGGGGGCTGAAGACGGTATACGAGCTGGACTCCATGACCCTGCTGAAGACGATAGACTACTTGAACAATGGACGGGATATCGCCGGCAACAAGCTGATAAAGAAGACGGGATTCTATATGGGCTCCGATTTATCCATACATTCGAAACCTGCTGCAGCGCAGATGTATAAAACAAGAAAGAAGAGCACTGTGGGAGCTAGATTCTTCCACACCCGGCCTGTTTATTCCATGAATAAACTAAAAAAATTCCTCGACGAATACAGGAAACTATTTGGGGAGGATTTGGGCGGGAAGACTATTGTAGGGCTTCAGAGCTTAACCAGCATTGAGCAGGTGAATTTTCTGAGGAAACAGCCTAACCACTCCATCCCGACAAAAACCGTGAAAAGAATCAGGGAGTCAGATAATCCACGGGAGGAGGGGATTCAGTTAACGCTTGAGTGGATAGATAAGATTAAGGAGTTAAACCCTGCAGGGGTTCACCTGTTCAGCGGTGGGGATGCTGAGTTGACGGGGGAGATACTTAATCTAGACTGAAGGCTGTGGGGCATAAATGTCTTATCCTGCATTCCTTGCACAGGGGTTTCCTGGCCTTGCAGGTTTTTCGTCCATGCATTATCAGGAGGTTGGATAACAGAATCCAGTGTTTTTTCGGGGTCAGATGTATCAAGTCCTCCTCTATCTTGTCCCGGTTTCTCTCGCATGTAAGCCCAAGCCTTGAAGCCAGCCTCATCACGTGGGTGTCTGCCGCAATACCCTCTGCTTTACCATAGCCATGACTTAGGACGATGTTGGCTGTTTTTCTGGCTACGCCAGGCAGCTTCACCAGCTCCCTCATTTCATCAGGGACCTGGCTGTTGTATTCCTCAACCAACAGTTTACAACATTTTTTTATGTTGTTGGCTTTGTTCCGGTAGAAGCCGGTAGACCGTATATCCTGCTCCAGCTCCTCTAAATCAGCGCCTGCATAGTCTTTCGCAGTCTGGTATTTCCTGAATAATTCTTTCGTTACCTTGTTGACTTGTTTATCGGTGCACTGGGCTGAGAGGATTGTTGCTACCAGAAGCTGCAGGGGATCTCTATATTTTAGTGCGGTCCCAGCCTCCGGGAATTCCTTGCTGAGGATGTCTATGATTTCCTCTATCCTGCTCATATCCTGTCTCCCAGCTTCAGGCTCCATCTTTCATTAAACTTCTTAAATGGGATATTTCTCCACACTATTTCTACAAGTTCTTCGTTAGCATTTGTCATGTTACATCAATTAAATTACCCCTGATAATCTGGGTATCTAATGGGTTAGTGGCACGTAAAGACCTTAAGCCTTCACAATCGCCAGAAAATCAACTCGCTTGAAGTCTTCATCGAAGGTGGCGATATTCTTTATGCCATGAGACCTACAGGTTGCAGCAATCAATGCATCATTCGGCAGCAGATGATACTCTTCCATCACCTCCAGAATATTAATACCATAGTTGCACGGTAAAAGCCTGAACAGCTCAAAAAGACGCCTCAACAATGTTAAATCCACATCAATTCTTGTAATAGCTTTTCTCAATTCGAAAGGCGATAAACCAGTCTCAGCCCTTAAAAATCCATAAACCACTTCAGAAACAACCACATCATTAATGCAACCTCTAAACCTGCCATTCTCGACATTCTCAATCAACTTAGTAGCTGAATCCCTCCCGGAAAGATGGAATAGGAGGATATTGGAATCAAAGAACAAGTCCACTCTCAATCTCCTCTACAATTTCGTCCATGCCCTTGTCCTTAAGAACGCCTTTTGTCTCCTTAACAACACTGTCTCTGATCTCAACCCTAACCCTCTCTTTTTCCCTCATCTTCAGCTTCCTCAATGGCTTCAACACACCCTTCTCATAGATACAAACCACTTCCATGACATATATAATAGACTACAAGATTAAATACACAAAACCCACTGCTAGCTACGACACCAACATCAGCAATAAACGTGTAAAAACAAAGAACACTTCGCTTTTTCTATCATATCATGTATCCGCTCATCCGAGTATACCCTAATCGTTTAATTTTCTGTTTCTAGATTCCATTTCATCTTTTGGTAGTGGTTTTCCTTGTTTTTGTTAGTCTTCATGTCTTCAGTACGCAGGGGGAACTCTTTCAATGGAATATTCAGATGAACCCTATTCCGAGATGTGGTGCCTTTAGAATATTCGGGAAAAGCTTTGTATTGTTGCTACCAGAAGCTGCAGGGGATCTTTATATTTTAGTGCGGCCCCAGCCTCCGGGAATTCCTTGCTGAGGATGTCTATGAGTTCCTCTATCCTGCTCATGTCTTCTCTTCCAGCTCCAGCTCTATTCCACCCACGGCCTTGGCTGCTATGTTATAGACTAAGGCTCCTATAGCGCCGCAGATGCCCATCATGAGTCCATACATGAGGGTAAATGCAATAACAATTATTATTGCGATTACTATCATCATCACGCCGCCCATGGTTGCGTCATTCCCTCCCATTAAGCCGAGCCCCACACCACCAATCGCGAATATCAGGCCGTATACTCCTCCCATCACTAAACCAAAAACCAGCCCTAGGAGCAGGTATATCTTGAACACGGATAGTATGCCTATTTTGCTTAATTCTTTTTTCAATTAGATCACCTCTTTTTTCTTATTATTTTTGTTTTCTTGGTTATTAAGCTGTTTTTATAGTTTGTTGCAGAATATTCTAATAGAATATTCTAAAGTAATTTAAAATGGATGTGTTAAAAACAGCCAGCAGATTCTACATAAACTCCACCTACAGTAACAACAAGCTGATAGTAACAAAACTATAAACCAGCGAAATATATCACAAAAACCTCCAGAGCATTCCCCACAGTGACAGACAAAAGGAAAGCAAAAAGAAATATGGGCGCGAAGCGGACGCCCCACTTAATCCTCAGCTCAGAAGGGATTTTACCCTCATCACACAGCCCCCTGATCCTCTCAATATCTTCCCCGCTGAGACCTGAGATATCCCTGCTGCTCGCAATCTTCTCCCCGTCAACAACCAAATCCTTGGCCACAACATCCTCCACTTGCAACTCATCCAAGCCAACAGTCTTCTGCAGAGCCTCTTTCTCCACAGTCTTCAGGTAAACAGATAACACAACAAGAAGCGGGATCATGAGATACAGCAATATGAGAGAACCAAGGTCCAAAAGATAGGCTGAAACAGAGGGGATAAACGAAAACAAAACAATGAACAAAACAATCTTACTCGATAGTGTCTTTCGGAACCTGGAGAAAACAGACGGCTTCATTAATCCAAGAACCAGAGTATATACCAAAACATAAGGTGAGGAGACAAGGGCTATGTTTATAAGATAATCCACATAGTAAGGCATCATGCCCTCATTCAGGTAATCCAGCACGTTCAGGAAACCAAGACAGCAACCGACTCCTGCGATTAATTTAACGTCGCCGCCACCCCACTCGCCAAGATAGTGCAGCCCATAACCGAGTATGAAATAGAGCAACCCAACAGTGAAAGCAGACAAAACAAACGAGAAGTTGTAGGAGAGGATAGAATATACCCCTGAAACCAGTAGCATAACAACGCTTAAACCGAGGGTTACCTCGTCAGGGATTTCACCGGTCCTTAAATCAAACCAGCTCGCAAACAAAAGAAACAATAACGTAACAGAAACAACTAAACCAGATATTGAAAGTAAATCAAGCATCATCAATCCGATTAATTAATACACCCAGGGATTAAATAATGCCCATTATCCCGGATACATCATCTACTATGAAATCAGGGTTAAGCTTTAGGGCCTCCCTCCTATCGAGTATACCAGTTAATACCGCAGCTGATTTCACACCAGCACTCTTAGCAGCTAACACATCATTTCTGGAGTCGCCGACAAACAACGCCTCATCTGCCGATACACCAAAGTAGTCAATAGCCTTCAAAACCATATCAGGAGCTGGCTTGGAGTGTGAAACATCATCAGAGGATAAAACCAGATCGAAGAAACCATCTAACCCTAGAACATCAACTGCTCTATCAATGAAACACCGGTCGTTTCCGGTAGCCACAGCAAGCCACACACCGTTACCCTGGAGAGTCGATAATAGAGCCCTGACTCCCGGAAACAAAACAATCTTCTGGAAAAAGGAATCCGCGTGAAGAAGCTCCTGCTGTAAAATGGATGCCATAGCAAGCTTCTCTTCGGTGTATTCAGCCCCCATAAGCTCCATTAAAACAACCCTATATTCCTTACCAAAGTGTTTATGGATCTCCTGCTCGGATATATCCCTCCCTAAACCAACCTCCCGCAAGACCCGCATAGTAACCTCGATATGTAAACTATTTGAGTCTGTAATAACGCCATCGAAGTCGAACAATACAAGTTTTATCATTTCGCTCCCTATATCCTATTATTAATCCAGGATGGAAAAAAAGGAGATGCTGAAGCTGATAAAAGAAGAGGGTAAGATAGCCCGGCGTTTTTTTGTCATGAACTCATTTGACGGCATACTAACTGTTCTGGGAGTGCTTCTTGCCATGTATTTCTTCCAGCAGGAGGATTCCCGTTTCGTGATATTATCCTGTATGGCTCCGGCATTAGGGTTGATGGTTTCAGGTATATGGAGTGCTTACAGCATCGAGAAGGTTGAGAGAGCTAAAGAGCTGGATAAAATAGAGGAGAAGATGCTGAGAAACCTGGAGAAGACGAAAATCGGTGAACGCCTTAATCTCCTGGTATTAATGGACTCTTTCATCAACGGAATCTCACCCCTGATAGTTTCCATGATAATAGTATCCCCGTTCGCACTCTCCCTGCTCCAGTTTATAGAGATACAGACGGCATTCCACACATCCTTCGCCCTGGCAGGAATATTGCTCTTCGGACTCGGGGCCTTCATAGGCCGGATTGGAGAGAAAAACAAGACACTCACCGGACTCAGTATGCTGGTTGTGGGGCTGTTGGTTGCAACATTACTTTATGTGCTGAACTCATCCCTTAGGGGTGTCTAGGAATACCTGGCTCTTTTCTCAATCAACTCCATCCGGGATATGATCTTCTCGCGGTTACCTGGCTTATAGGATTCCAGGAAAATAGGCCATATCTCATCAAACAGGCTGCTGTGGGC